>JANMLJ010000137.1:0-2178 GCA_031372465.1 Chitinophagaceae bacterium
TTTTTTTATTTATAAATTATATATACATTACGTATAGTATATTTTTATCCTCTTTACATTATTGTTGATAAATACCTTTTATTCTGTTGATAAAAATAGCTCGGCGCCAATGGTCTTGCACCGTTTTTGTTCGACTATTGCATTTTAAATAAATATATATATTATTTTGAATTTGTTTATTTCGATTTATTGATCAAATAATAAAATGAATTTATTAGCGTTCTGTCTGTGCACATTAATCTAATATCTTAAAATCCAATGAGAATCCTACTACTCGTACTATCACTATACATATGTGATATTGCAAAAGCAACCACATATTACGTGTCCACAACTGGCAATGATGCCAATCCCGGTACAATTACACTTCCGTTTAGAAACTTGCAAAAACTTAATACCGTTATGGGTGCAGGTGATATTGCATACATCAGGGGTGGAACGTACACAAGTACATTCAATAGTGCGAGCCCTTACCATTTATTATTCCAAAACTTAATCGGCACATCAGGTAGTAATATAGTAATTCAGAATTACCCCAACGAAACTGTAATAATGGATTTCAACAGCGTAGGGGTACCCACAACTTGTTATACTTATGGTGTTCTTATTGAGAGTTGTAAATATTTTACGTTGAAGGGTATAACATTTAAAAATCTAAGACAGGTAGCTGATGGATGCGGTGTTTCAAGAGGGATGTCTTTAACCAATTCCGATCATTGCCGAATGGAAAATTTGGATATATATAATATGGGTGGAACGGGTTTTGTATTGGAAGATTCAGATGATAACCTTATACTAAACTGTGATGCTCACCATTGCGGAGATGGCTTATCCGAGAACGGGAATGATGCGTGGGATAATGCCGATGGATTTGCTATTGATGGTAATTCAGCCATACCCATAATTAATACATCAGAAAGAAATACATTCAGATATTGCAGAGCATGGTTAAACTCTGATGATGGTTATGAGTTCTTTGGTGTTAATGGGGTAGTGTATGTAGAAGGATGCTGGTCAATGGCTAACGGAATAAAACCCTGGGGAACTTCAAATAACCAAGTAACTCCAGCAGCAATGACTTCAATAGATTCATCTGTATGGTTTAATAATTCGGCTTATTGGTCAGGTGGACCTGGTTCTGCATCGGGTGAAGGATTTAAGTTAGGAGAAAGTTTTGACGAATCAGTACAAAATACAACGATACATTTTTTAAATAACTGTGTTACCTATAATAATCGTGGAGCAGGGTACGCATCTAACAGTTTAGATTTACATGGACAGGGGCCAGTAACAGGTGTTCATCAATTATGGAATTGTGTTGCATATAGTAACGGGAATGATGGGTTTTCCTTTGGGGCCGGTTGGTGTGCCGGAACGAGCCAAAAATTTAAAAACAACTGGTCATGGAATAATAACCAGGGTACCAGTGGTGCTGATTGGGTTTATGATGGCAACAATAGTTCCGCCATATCGAATAATGTATGGTCATCCGTTTACCAGGGAGTTAATTACGGAAACCTATACCCGACAGTAAATATAAGTAGTGCAGATTTTATTTCCGTATCGTCTGTTGGTATGGATGGGGCAAGACAAGCGGATGGCAGTATACCTTTTTCTAATTTTTTAAGATTGGCTTCTACATCTGATCTGATTAATAAAGGGGTCAATGTAGGATTATCTTTTATGAGTTCGGCTCCCGATTTAGGAGCGTTTGAGTCTTCCGGAACAGTAGTAAATATATCCCCAACCGCAAATGCAGGAACTGATCAAACTATTACTTTGCCAACAAATTCTGTAAACTTAACAGGAAGTGGTATTGACCCCGATGGAACAATAAGCACTTATTTGTGGACAAAGACATCCGGGCCAACAAGCGGAACAATTACAAATGCAACTGCTGCAACAGGATTGATACAGGGCGTTTATCAATTTGAATTAAAAGTTACGGATAACTCCGGGGTGAGCAGTATAGATATTCTACAGGTATTTGTAAATGCTGCTGTTGCAAATAATTCACCAACCGCAAATGCAGGAGCAGATAAATCAGTTGCATTGCCAACAAGTACAGTCTCTTTAACTGGCAGCGGTACGGATGTTGGTGGAACAATAGCATCTTACTTATGGACAAAAATTTCAGGTCCAACCGGTGGAGCGATCGCTACAGCAACTACAGCAACT
>JANMLJ010000453.1:0-26347 GCA_031372465.1 Chitinophagaceae bacterium
CTATCTTTTCCTTATTGCAAACAGTAGCTGACCCTCCAAGAAGGGGATGAAGAATCTGAAAGTTTGAGAGCTTATTTGTGAAATTTTTTACTCATTGAATTGCTCCTTGAAATACAAAGTAATTTTGCATTAAGGATTCTTCCCCTCCTTGGAGGGGCGAAGTAAGGAAAATTATTAACTGAGAGCAACCGGGGTGGGTTGCTGGTAGGCGAACCGAATAGTGAACGGAGCCTCACAATAAACGATGCTTGCAGGATTGTCGTTTATAAAATAATCCACCTTCGCTGATTTATCCTCCGGAGTTTTAACAAAGTAGGAAACTATAGTGGGTAAACCCAACTACGCTGAAGCTATGATGGGTAAATAAAAACCCCGTCTCATTTCAAACTAGACGGGGTTATGTTTTTATAGGAGAAGCTTAAATATGCGCTTCAATCTTTTTAACAAAGTTTCCTTTGGGTTGTGCACCTACTAATTTATCAACCACCTGTCCGTTCTTTATAAAAAGAATTGCAGGGATAGACGTAATGCCATAGTTCATAGATATCTGCGGGTTTACATCCACATTTACTTTACCTATGTTTACTTTTCCATCATACTCTTTGCTTAGCTCTTCAATTACCGGTCCGATAGCACGGCAGGGGCCGCACCATTCTGCCCAGAAATCCACTACAGTCAGTTTATCTGAAGCCAGCACATCGGCCTGAAAATTTGAATCAGTATACTCTTTTGCCATTTTACTTTTTTTTGTTTTAATTGATAAAGGAGGGCAAATTTAAGTCCGTTTAGGTTATCATGCTGTACTGACGTGGATTTGTGTAAAACTTGTCAGCCAAAGATGTCAGATGGCTTACAAAACTGCTAAAACGACGGGTGACTTGAGCCAGTCGGCGGATTCTTACAAAATCGCCCAGAGTAAATGAGGGAAAGAGAATACACTTAAACAACTCCTTTTCTCTTTCTTCTCTGTGCGACTTGTTTTCAACTCTTTCAACCCGTTTGCACCTGCACCTCCAGCTCAGGGCTTTTCTCCAGAAATTGGATCATTTCATCATTCATTTCAAATCCGTTGCTTGTTGTAACTAAGCTGATTTTCATCCGGTTCTTGGGTTCTGTCAATATAAATTTCAATGTAGCAGTACCGGGAAAATGCTTTACATTTTGTTCAACAAAACCCAGCATTTCCATACTTATTGATTGAGGATGAGCTTCAATGGTTACCTGCTTTGTCATGTTTCTTTTCATCGTTTCCGCCAGCGAAACAGACAGTACTTTAAATTCAAATTCATCTTTATTATACCTTGGTTTGAAGTATCCATTAATCAGCACAGTACTTCCTTTTTGCAAAATAGGAGTAAGCCGTAAATAATCTTCACTGAATAGCGGGAACTCGGTTTTCCCGGAATAATCTTCCACAATAAAATTGCCCCACTTATTACCGCTTTTTTGCGCTATCCGGTGTTGCGCATCAACCACCAATGCCACCAGTCTGAATTGCCTGCCTGGATTGGACTGCATTTTTATGGCATCTTTGAATTCATTGAAATCTGCAACAGGTGTTACTCCATAATGCCGCATTTCGAATTTGTAGTTATCCAGCGGATGACCACTTAAAAATATACCCGTCACTTCTTTTTCGTTGTCTAACTGTTGTATCAATGACCAGGGTTCACAATCAGGAATTCTTGGTGGTGGTATTTCCATGCTGATAGGTAAATTGCCAAATAAGGTATTGGAAGTTGTTGCATTTTGCGTAGCAAATATTTGTCCGTACTTGATTATTTTTTCCAACCCATTGATCATTTCACCTTCAGGTACATTGAAATATTGTGCCCGGTGATGTTGGGTAAAACAATCAAAGCCGCCTGCATTGGCCAGGCTTTCCAGGGTTTTCTTATTAACCGTGCGTTGGTTAATACGTTTGATGAAATCAAATATATTGGGATATGATCCGTTCTTTTTTCTTTCTTCAATAATACTTTCTACAGCAGCTTCGCCTACACCTTTTAAACCACCAAGGCCAAAACGAATCTCCCCTTTATCATTTACGGCAAAACCTTTTAATGATTCATTAATATCCGGCCCCAGCACTTTTAATCCCATTCGTTTACATTCTTCCATGAAGAAAGTAATTTTATCAATACTGCCGGCATTATTCAACACAGCAGACATGTATTCAGCAGGGTAGTGGGCTTTTAAATAAGCCGTTTGATAGGCTACATACGCATAACAGGTGGAATGTGATTTGTTAAAAGCATATTGTGCAAAAGCTTCCCAGTCGGTCCATATTTTTTCTAATCGTTCTGCAGGAAGTAATCTCTCCGTAGCACCGTCAATAAATTGTGCTTTCATTTTATCAAGCACCGATTTTTGTTTCTTTCCCATTGCTTTACGCAACACGTCCGCATCACCTTTGCTAAAGCCGGCTAATTTTTGTGCCAATAACATTACCTGTTCCTGGTATACCGTGATACCATAAGTTTCCTGCAGGTATTCTTCCATTTCCGGCAGATCGTATTGAATAGCTTCACGACCATGCTTGCGGTCAATGTAATTAGGAATATACGCTATTGGTCCCGGGCGATACAAAGCGTTCATGGCAATCAGGTCGCCGAATTTATCTGGCTTTAACTCCCGTAAATATTTTTGCATACCGGCGCTTTCAAACTGAAAAGTGCCGATGGTAGAACCATGTTGATAAAGTTCAAATGTTTTTTTATCGTCAAGCGGAATTTCATCTAAATTAATTTCAACACCATGAATTAATTTGATAAGTGCCAACGCATTTTTTAAAACCGTTAATGTCTTTAATCCTAAAAAGTCCATTTTAAGGATACCGGCATTTTCTATATCATTTCCTTCAATCTGTGTGAGCCATAAGGATGATTCTTTGGAAGTGGCAATAGGAATCATTTCCATTAAATCCTTGGGAGCAATAATGATTCCGGCTGCATGGATGCCGGTACTGCGAACTGAACCTTCTAATCGTTCGGCTTCATGTAATACTTTACTGAAAATTGTATCCGTCCCTTTATAAATCTCCCGGAGTTTTTTTACATTCTCCATATCCTCACTACCCATGCCTTCTTTTTCTTCCAATGATTTTTCATCTCCCGGGCCTGCCAAAGGATTTGTTTTTAACGGGGCATGCAATACTCTTCGTAATTCTGTTCCGGGACGGTCAGGTACTAATTTGGTTAAAGCCCTGCTTTCTGCCAATGGCAGATCCATCACCCTGGCTACATCGGCAATGCTTGATTTAGCAGCCATCGTTCCATACGTAATGATTTGTGCTACCTGGTTCTTACCATATTTTTCTACTACATAATCAATTACTTTCTGTCTTCCTTCATCATCAAAGTCGGTATCTATATCCGGCATTGATTTTCGATCAGGGTTCAAAAAACGTTCAAATAGTAAATTATATTTTATAGGATCAATATTAGTGATGCCGATACAATAGGCCACCACGGAGCCGGCTGCTGAACCACGGCCCGGACCTATGAAAACGCCTTTATCTCTTCCTGCCTGAATAAAATCTCCTACAATTAAGAAATAACCGGCAAAGCCCATCATCCGGATAGTAAAGAGTTCAAATTCTAACCGTTCTCTTATTTCTTCCGTTATTTCGCTATATCTTTTTGCGGCACCCTGGTAAGTCAATTCTTTTAAATATTCCCATTGGTTCTGCGATTCAGGTGAGACGGTGTATTTGCCAATCGTTTCTTCTTTGGTATGCAGCTGAAATCTTTTTTCAATCGGGAAATTGGGGAGTAAAATATCGCGGGTAAGATTTAATAATTCTACTTTATCCACTATCTCATTGGTATTGTCAATAGCTTCCGGCAGATCGTGAAAGACCTTAGTCATTTCTTCTGTCGTCTTAAAATAAAACTGGTCGTTAGGAAAAGCAAAGCGTTTGTCTTTTACATTAATATCATCATCATTAAAATCCCGCAGGGCAGGGGTACTTATTTTTTCACCTGTATTGATACAGAGTAGAATATCGTGGGCATTAAAGTCATCCTGTTCCACATAATGTGAATCATTGCTGGCAATAATTTTTACCTTATATTTTTTGGCGAAGCGTATCAGCACTTCATTCACTTTGTTCTGGTCCGCCATGCCGTGTCGCTGCAACTCCACATAATAATCTTCCTGAAAAACATTTAACCACCATTTAAATTCATTCTCGCCTTCTTCTTCCCCCTTTTTTAAAATTGCCTGCGGCACCGAAGCTCCCAGGCAACAGGTGGTGGCAATCAATCCTTCATGGTATTTAAGAATAAGTTCTTTGTCAATACGCGGATATTTGCCATACATGCCTTCTACATAACCAAGTGAGGTAAGTTTAATTAGGTTTTTATACCCCAGTTCATTTTTTGCCAGCAGTATCTGGTGCTGCCGTTTATCTTTTAGTTCTTTGGTAAATGTTTTCTGGTGCCTTGTCTCGGTAATATAAAATTCACAACCAACAATTGGTTTTACTTTCACTTTACCCTGCTCATCTTTATTTTTATAGGCTTCTGCCACAAATTCAAATACACCAAACATATTGCCATGATCGCTGATGGCCAATGCGGGCATGCTATCTTTTATAGCTTTTTTATAAAGATTTTGAATAGAAGCTGCGCCGTCTAGTAATGAGAACTGTGTGTGGACATGGAGATGAGAAAATTTCATATTAAGTCGGTAAGTCGGTATGTCCGCAAGACCGTAAGTCAGAAAGAAGTATACTTTATGGGATATTTTCTTTCGGACTTTCCGTCTTTCCGTCTTCCGGACTTATTTTACTATTTTTTTTTAAAGTATATATGCTAATCGATCTACTGCTATAACTGCACACCCAAGCCTCTAACTTATCATCATTTTCATAAATATCAGCACCAACCGGGTGGCCGCCACAAGGCAAAGATGCCACTTTCTCAAAGCCATCGGAGTTGATTTTGTTCACATTTCTATTTGTGAACTTTTGCGAAAGAGTTTATGCCGCTAAAGTATTCTTCTTGACTACTATCAGCAATTCGTCTCTTAAAAAACCTTTCAGGCTAAGGTCTTCATCTAGCAAAGGCCAGTGTATGCCAGTGCCTTCACCGATAAGTTGATATTGGAGTAAGGAGGTCTTGTCTGCACCTTTCAGCCGGCTATAAACCGAAAGCTTTTGTTGCAGTACAGCCTTTGTATTTAATACAATCAGCATTACATCCAACTCGGGATGAATATCAACAGCTTCAATACGAACCCCTTCTTCGAAAATTATTTTTTCGATAGAGTCAAAATTATTTGGCAAAGTATTCATTCCATTTTGTTTTAAAAAGTTGTTCATTTTCTCCGGCTATCTGCACTGCCATACTTTCTTCCTGTTTTGTAAAACCCACAAACCAGGCTGATTGCATTGTTGGTTCTAACCAGATTTTGCCTTCCCCACTTCCTTTTCTTACATGAATGTGAGCCGGTTCATTGTTTTCGTTGCTATAAAAGAAAAACCGGAACCCGTTGAGAAAAAGAATGGTTGGCATCATATCAAAGTTAAAAAAAATGTTGTAGCCAGAGAGAGTTATCTCAATTTTAACTTATTTCAAGACAAAGTCCGCAAGTCTCTAAGTCAGAAATAAGGTTGCTCTATAGGATATTTTCTTTCGGACTTTCCGTCTTTCCGTCTTCCGGACTTATTTTACTATTTCTTTTTAAAAGTATATATGCTAATCGATCCACTGCTATAACTGCACACCCAAGCCTCTAACTTATCATCATTTTCATAAATATCAGCACCAACCGGGTGGCCACCACAGGACAAAGATGCCACTTTCTCAAAGTTGTCGGAATTGATTTTGTACACATCTACATAATCGCTGGTGTAGCAGGTCACAAAAATGAATTGATAATTTTTTGATAGCACAATCGTTCTGGGTTGCGAATGTGTTCTTGCAGTAAATAATTGTTTGCCAGTAGCTGCTTCTATACAGGCAATGGTGCCCAGGCTGTTATAGGAAACAAATAAATGCCCGCTGGTATCCATTACAATATGGCGTGGACTGCTCCATACATTCATAATGGTATCGCTTTTCCAGCTGTTGTTATCTACAACATTTAAACTGGAGCCACCCATAATGGCAATATATGATTTACCATTTTTATCATCAACAGCAATACCTCTTGGAATAGCTGATACAGGAATAGTACTGATTACTTTTCCATAAGGAAATACCGCTGCATCCATTGCCAGTACACTGGTGGTTCTTGAATGCCAGTTACTCACCAATAAATATTTACTGTCAGCTGTTTTTGAAATTACTTTGGGCGTCTTACCGGTTTCAATTAAAGGAACCCTGAAAGAATCACGCTTTTCTGAACCGGGATAAATAATGGTAACCGGTTTTGTTTTTTGTTCCGGAGTTGTAAGGGCATTATTTTTTGAAAAATCATTTACCCAAATAGGTACAATACCTTCTGCATTATGCAGTGATACCCATAGGATAGAATCCCCATGACTAAAACAGGCTTCTACCGGTTTTTCCTGGAAGGAGTTAATTGGGCGGCTTTTATTATAATCCCAGCCCATTCCCCTGGTGGGTGTAAATTTAAATTCACGGCTTATTTTTCGGCTTGCCTGATCAAATTCATATACGCTCATGCCTTCCAGGTTCATGGCATATAATTTAGTTCCTGTTGCATTAAAAATGACCGATTTTGTACCCCCTGCTGCTGTAATCACTTCCTTTTTTTCATACACAATAGTAGAATAGGGTCTTAAAACCGGTACCAATGGCAATGTGTCTTTTATACTATACTTTATGATGGAATCATCATTTTTTTGATGTGCATTACCGGAACTATTACAACCGGCGGTTAAAAAATATAAGGTGAGAAGGGTTAGTACTGTTTGCATAGTATTTACATCTTTTTTAAATAGAAATTTTGAAAGCGATCAGGTAGCAGTGGAATGTCGAAATTTATACTGTAAATTAAGTTGATTTATCGCAATATTAGCATCCTGTTGATAACTCTAAATCACTTTGTTACAACGACTTAGTGCCTGAATACTTTTTGTGTGTAAAAATCGTTTATAAAACGTGGTTTTTTTAGGGCTTTAACCGTTATTTTTGCCAACCTCCGATAGAGGAATCAGTTGTTAGATTTTCAAAGCTTTTAAAGCTAATCTGGCAGAATGTATTTTAACCTACCCTTAAATCATCCTAAAGAACAGCGCTGTATGGTTAAACAAATAATAACATCTTTTTTATCAATGATTTTCGGGGTTGTTCTCCTGAGCAGTTGTACCGCCATCAAGTCGTTGAATTTTACCAGTAACCGGCAGGTAGCTTCAGTCAATGTATCAACGGATTCACGTATTAAATTTATTGATGATATTTCAATTACCCCACAGGTAACGGTTGATAAAACAGAAGTGAAGCCTGAAACGCAGGTCGCATTAATTAATAAGAATACGAGTTCTAAAAATGCTACCACTGCAATTTCTGCTACCGAAAAAAAGGAATCAGACGAAATAGCACAAATTTTAGCCACCCGGTCTTTAGATGAAGAAGCAGTATCATCCGTACAATTAAAGTATGCTGTTTTATTGAATACAGAAGTGGAATCATTACCCAGTAAAACTTTATTAGAGAACGTTGACGATTGGTATGGTGTCCGCTATCGTACAGGTGGAAACACTAAAACGGGCGTTGATTGTTCAGGTTTTACCGTAGCTGTTTATTCTGCCGTGTATGGAATCGCATTACCAAGAGTATCGAGGGAGCAATATAGAATAAGCCAGAAAATTTCTACTACAGAATTACAGGAAGGCGACCTTGTTTTTTTTAATACAAGAGGAAGCGGTGTTTCACATGTTGGTGTTTACCTCGGTAATAATAAATTTATACATGCCTCCGTTTCAAAAGGTGTTATGGTCAATGGATTATTTGAGCCTTATTACCTCCAGCGTTTCTATGGTGCCGGCAGAATTACTGAAAAACAAATTGTTGCTAATTAATCTTTTTTTATTCCTAATCTTTTTTGGATAGTCTTAATCACCGGTTGAATATCGGGTGATAGTTTCAGGTATATACCTCCTGTTGTAAATAATAGTATAAAGACAATACTGCGAACAAACATTCCTGCCAACCCATGTATGTTTATAAATGCAAAATAACATAGACCATAACAGGCGGCCGCCAGCAACACCGTATATAAAGTTTGAATGGTGAAAGGAAACAAACGGAATTTTTTCCATAAGAAAATAATCCGGATACCGTTGTATATAGCAATAGAAATAAGATTAGCTAATCCTGCTCCTACAATATCATATTCCTTTGTCATAAAATAACTAAGCGGCATCATAACGATTAATAATATTACCCCGCTGATCATTTCAAACCGCCAATAAGTAGATGTAGCAATTATCTGTGCATTTACACCGGTTCCCATATCAATCACTTTAGCTAGACCAAGAAGTATGACTACATAGTAAGCATCAAGATAAGTGCCTTTCAACTGAAAAGTAGTTACCGCATCAGTAAAACTGAGGATGATCAGCGAGAAAAGACCAGAGGCAAAAATCAACTGATTAATAGACGATCGTTCATAGATACGTTGTATAAATTCCCTGTTTTTATCTTTCCAGGCTTTGGATAAATGTGCAATAGACGCAGCAATAATGCCTCTTTGCGGTACTTGTATCATCGAAGAAATATTCTGTGCTACCGAATAAACTGCCAGCTTGGTGAGTGCATCATCCAGTACGGAACTGATTACCAGCGAATCAAACACAAATGATACGGTGAAAATAAGAGAGCCGGTATAAACAAATAGGCATAGACGCAGAATACTTTTTGACAGTCGCCGGGTAACCTTACTAAATCGGAATGTAAAATGTATTTTTTTGGTAACAAGCAGGTAAATAAGAAGTGTTAAAGCAATGAACGGATAACTAAATGAAAAAAGTTTAATAAACAAGTCGAAATTGTTAATAACACCTGTTGCAAAAAGTACAATAAGCACCGTTGTAAATAGCCGCCACAATACTTCTTTTAAAAAACTGGTAAAAACAGATTTATGCAACTGCCAGGCATATGCTTCAAGAATAGTATAGATCATCAGTCCAAAACCCAGGGGAAATATCCAGTTATAATACGCCACGATCTCCGGAGAATTAGTGCCATATTTTTTTATAACAAATTCTTTGAAAACAATACCTGCAACCAGCACCAGTATAAATCCAACGATACCCGTTATTAAAGCAATCGTTGCCTGGTCATTCTTTTTGACCGGCAGGTTGTCATTATAATAAGGATAAAATTTATAGATATACGTAGGCATTGCCAGGTTGGCAAAAGCCATCATCATCGTTGCTATGGCAATAAAAGCATTGTAAAGTCCAAACTGTGGGTCAAGAAAAAGTCCTTGTTTGGTAAAAAGATAAATATTGAGCAGGCCGACACCAAAGCCAATATAGATTACAAAAGATGAAATAATACTTTGCCGGCGTATACTGCTCATGTACTAAAGATAAGTGTGTAATGCCGTGTAGCGAATAGGTTATTCAACTTTTTTCACGGTAATATAAAAATTCTTATCGGCTACAATTCCTTTTTTCATCATCGAAGCAGTCATACCAACACTTTTCCAATCAGCATTTGGTTGTATCCAAACGTTAGCTTTCGGGTCGCCGGTATCATCCAGTTTCACCGGCATTTCAAAACCGGGAATGCAGTTTCCCCAGCGGTAATATAGATTATCACCTTTTATTTTATATTCTAACTTAGGAATACTTGTTGTTCTTAAATACTGGTCAAAAATTTTAGATAGATCTTTCCCGGATATGCGGGAAAAATAAGCTTCCACATCTTTTGAATCAACTGTCTGGTGATAAAAATCTTTATTCAATCCTCTTAATATCTTTCTGAAAACAGCATCATCATCTATTACCTGCCGGATGGTATGTAAAAGATTAGCACCTTTATTATACATATCACCACTACCTTCTTTATTTACACCATACGGCCCGATCAATGGTCTGTCATTGCTGATATTCTTCCGGATACCCAGTACATATTCGTTGCCTGCTTTTTTGCCATACTGATACTCAATAAATAATGCTTCGGAGTACATCGTAAATCCTTCATGTATCCACATGTCTGCAATATCATTGGTGGTAATATTATTGGCAAACCATTCATGACCACTTTCATGAATGATAATATAATCCCATTTTAATCCCCAGCCTGTTCCTGAAAGGTCACTGCCCAGGTATCCGTTCCGGTATTTATTGCCATAAGCTGTAGCACTCTGATGTTCCATGCCAAGATGTGATGATTCTACTAATTTATAACCGTCTTCATAAAAAGGGTAGGGCCCAAACCAGTATTCAAATGCTTTCAGCATCGGTTTTACATCACGGCCAAACTGTTTTTTTGCTTTTTCCAGATTATAATCAAGTACCCAATAATCTAATGTGAGATTTTTTTCAGTTTCTCCAATAAAATTATCACTGAAATGAACATACTTACCGATATACGGAACTATATTATAATTATTAATCGGATTTTTTACCTGCCAGGTATAAAGTATTGTGCCATCTTTCTGATCATCTTTTGCATATAATTTCCCGTTAGCTACTGCTACTAATGTATCAGGCACCCTTACCTGTATCAATGCTCCCTGGTCGGGTTCATCACTCTGGTGGTCTTTACAGGGATACCACACACTGGCGCCCAAACCCTGGCAGGCAACGGTCATCCATGGACGACCTTTTTCATCTTTGCTCCAGATCCAACCACCATCCCAGGGTGGAGTAATCGCCTCCCGGGGGGTACCTGCAAAATAAATTTTAATAGAATGAAGGGTTACAGGTATATGTCGCTTCAAAGCTGTTTTAGCAGCTATAAAATTGAAATTCTCAAAGTCAATTATATACACATTTCCATTGCGGCTGATTTTTTTTAGTGGTTTGTTATTAAAAACAATACTATCTATAGCCATTGGTTGTTGCAGGTCGATCTGCATTTTCTTATTTTTCCCATCACTATTTACATCAAAGGCCATTTGATTCCATCCTTTGATGGTCTTTGTTTTATAATCAGGGACTATATAAATATTATAGGAAACTACATTCCACCAGGCTCTTTCGGGAGTGATGCTGCCGCGTAAAGTATCTTGCCGGGTAAACTTCTCTTTTGGACTTAGTAGTTGAGCATAGGTAGTGGTAGAAATAAAAAATAAAAGAAATAGTAAGTAGTAAGACCGGGCAATGTATTTCACGGGAATAAGTTTTGTTGATGTAAATTTAAGCTTTGATCAGTAAGATGAACGTTAAACTTAATTATATAAAATTACTGCTTCTGGTGGTGATAGCCGGACAGTTTTCAGCTTGCTATAACAAAAAAAATGTTGAGGGTAATGTCTTTCACTATAACGAATTTAATGGGATATCATCGCTTGATCCTGCTTTTGCTAAAAGCCAATCCACCATGTGGGCGGCACATCAGTTATACAATACCTTGGTAGAAATAGATGACAGCCTCCATATTATTCCCTCGCTGGCAAAGAGTTGGGATATTTCGGCAGACAGAACCATTTTTACTTTTCATTTAAGGGATGATGTATTTTTTCATGATGATGAATGTTTCTCCAATATAAATACAGGTTTACCAAAGGCAAAGGGACGAAAACTAATAGCGAAAGATGTGGAGTACAGTTTTTATCGCATCATTGATAAACTGACTGCCAGCCCGGGTTCCTGGATATTTAACCGCAAAGTAGATTCTATCCAGCCATTCAAAGCAATAGACGATACCACTTTTCAGGTAAAACTCCTTCGGCCTTATATTCCCATGCTTGGTATTATTTCTATGCAATATTGTTCTGTAGTAGCAAGAGAAGCCGTCAAAAAATATGGTACCGACTTTCGCCGCCATCCTGTTGGCTCCGGGCCTTTTCAATTTATTGATTGGGAAGAAGGACAGGCATTGGTATTAAAAAAGAATCCCCATTATTTTGAAAAAGATAAGGAAGGCAACCAATTACCCTATGTGGATGGTGTAAAAGTTTCTTTCTATGATAGTAAGGCAACAGAATTTTTATTATTCCGGCAAAAGCAGTTGGAATTTATCAATGATATTGAATCATCATTTAAAGACGAAGTGCTGACAAAGAAAGGAACACTTCGTAAAGATTGGGAAGGAAAAATAGAATTACAGGTAAATCCATATCTCAATATTGAATACCTGGGCATACTCGTAGATTCCACCAATGAACTGGTGAAGAACTCACCCATGCGGGCAAAGAAAATAAGACAGGCAATCAATTATGGATTTGACCGGAGGAAAATGGTTTTATACCTGCGCAATTCATTGGGCACACCGGCCGAATCTGGTTTTGTGCCAATGGGGTTACCTTCCTTTGATTCTGCAGTAGTAAAAGGGTATCATTATGATCCGGCCAAAGCAAAACAACTTTTAAAAGAAGCAGGATTTCCCGATGGCAAAGGATTACCCAATATAAAATTACTGACGATTGCTATTTATGCCGACATGGCCAATTTTATTGCCAAACAATTAGAAGAATCAGGGATACCGGTACAGGTGGAAGTTGTTCAAAAGGCTTTGTTGTTAACCATGACTTCCAGTTCCACGGCTGCATTCTTCCGCGCAAGCTGGATAGCCGATTATCCGGATGCAGAAAATTATTTATCAGTTTTTTATTCAAAAAATCCGGCACCGCCAAATTATACAAGGTATAAGAGTGCTGCATTTGACGAAGCATTTGAAAAAGCGATCAAAGAAGATAATGATTCGCTTCGATATTTACTTTATCAGCGGGCTGACCAGGTAATGATTGATGATGCACCGGTGGTACCGCTTTGGTATGATAAAGTAGTAAGATTAGTACAACCTAATGTAAAAGGTTTTCCGCCTAATCCTCTTAATTTACTGGAATTGAGATGGGTGAGGTTGAAATAATGAAACCGGTAGGTTTTTTTGCCATTCTTAGGCTTTGAAACCGTTCAGAGGCCTTTGTTGTGTGTTGTGCAGATGGTTTTAGTGTGATGGCAAAACACCAACAAAATTTTTCGGCCCGGAGTCTCAATGCTAAGCTTTGTGTATAGCGGACTCGGGGCCTTACGAATGTATCTCCTGGAAAATATTCTCTAAGTCTGTTTCTTCATAAGCTGCATTATTGCTTCAATTTTTTTCGGCCCGGAGTCTCACTGCTAAGCTTTGTGTATAGCGGACTCGGGGCCATAGGAATACATCTTCTGAAAAATTTTCTCTATGTATGTTACTTCCTAAGGTGCATGTTTTGCTGCCCTTGTTGGTATTGTAAAACCGTTGAGCGGCCTTTGTTGTGTGTTGTGCAGATTGTTTTAGTGTGATGGCAAAACACCAACAAAATGAAGTAAGGACATCCAACTTCTATACTATTTTAATCCCGGTAATGTTCCAGGAAACCCCAATTATCAATTCCTGTTTCATAAAAAGGGCTGATGAATATTTATAATCTTCCGGAAGTTTACACATTCCTGCTTTTACAGGATTCCAATGAATGTAATCCAGTTTTTGTATAAATACAGTATGATTTCTTAATTCTACACTTAACGCATTCCTTTCCCAAAACTGGTAGTTCCTGTCTTTTGCATCTACTTTAAATTGAACTAAAACATCCGGGTGATTTCTTAGTAAATCTTTTTTTATTCTTTGGGCAGTATATTTCAAAAAATCTCTTTGCACGGCTTCGGGGTCATTATCAGGAAGCATTTGCCATATGAGGTGGATATGGTTATCCATGATAACAAAACTGAATATCTTCACTCTTTTTTCCTTCACCAGAAATTTCATGCTGCTAATAACAATATCTTTATATTTATCCGGTTGTAATAATTTTTTCCATTCCAGATTGGAGGCGGTGAAATAATTTGGATATTCTGTTATTATCGGCTGCATATACTAAAGAACTAAGTTAGGGATTTCCTAAAGTACTCTTTGTTGGTGTCTTGCCAAGCTGCAAGGCCATCTCCACAACACACAACAAAGGCGTGTTACTTATTTCGGAACACCAACAAGGGCCAGAAAGATCTACGTTAGGGATTTCCTAAAGTAATCTTTGTTGGTGTCTTGCCAAGCTGCAAGGCCATCTACACAACACACAACAAAGGCGTGTTATTTTTTGGGGAATACCAACAGAGTCAGAAAGGCGTGTTATTTTTTTGTGGAAAACTACCAACAGAGGCAGAATGCACTTAATTTATTGGAATTACGGAATGTTAGGATTAATGGCGTTTCTTATTTTTTTTCGTAATTCAAATATTCTTTGTTCGCAAATATCCCTGAGAAAAGCAGTAGTTAATACTAACCTGGCATTGTGATTTGGTGTGTCTGTATTTACTACTTTGGTACTCTCTGCAATTCTTCTATCATTGACAAGCTTACCTGTTGAGTCATAGGTATAGTCATACTTGATTCCAGACCCCTGTGCTGATAAAGTGAAGTCTTTTGAATAGGTAAATATTTCTTCGACAGCAACCAGCTTTAACATTGTAAGAGGGTGTTCAAGATTGTCAAAAATTACCAATGCCCCAAAAAAACTGTAGTTAAAAGAAAAGGTATAGGTATAACGTGGCACTGTACCTGCTTCAATGGGTTGTGAATTTTGTGAATTGCGGATCACAACGGAATCCAGGATCAGCCGGACAAGATGTGCTTCCTTGCAGTTGGTACAAAGCACCCGGTTTTTTAATTCATCGACAGTTTGTGGAAGGATCTCCGTAATTGCTTTGGTCAACCGGGGCCTTGTCCACTCCTCAGGCAATTCAAGCCGATACTGACCAGTATTATTGACAGACACTAAATTATTTTGGGACAAAGATGGGATAGAGATAAGAAGACCCATCAACAGGTTTATAATGAAATAACGGAGTTTCATTAACTACAAGTTAGCAGAATTTTTTCTAAAAACCTGTTTATATCATTGCTTTAATTTATCCTTAAACACTTTACGGAATTTATCCAGTTTAGGACGTATCACAATTTTACAATACGGATTAGCATTTTCATTATTCTCAAAATATTGCTGATGGTAATCTTCTGCCGGATAAAATTTAGTAAAAGCAGTAATCTCGGTAACAATAGGTTTATTAAAAGCCCCGCTTTTATCTAAGGCTGCTTTATATTTCTCCGCTTTTTCTTTTTGTTCCTGGTTATGATAAAATATTCCACTACGATATTGTGTTCCTGCATCTGCACCCTGGCGGTTTAAGGTGGTGGGGTCATGTGTTTCCCAGAAAACGGCCAGCAATTCATCAAAACTGATTTTAGCCGGGTCATACGTTATCTGCAAACATTCTGCATGGCCTGTTTGTCCTCCACAAACTTCTTTATACGTTGGGTTTACCACTTCACCGCCGGTATAACCTGAAGTAGCCCTGATAACACCTTCCAATTCTTCAAAAATGGCTTCGGTGCACCAGAAGCATCCGTTGGCAAAAGTAGCAACTTCAACAGATGGCAGGGCTTGTTGATTTATTGGTTCCATAGTATTATCGTTATTTAACTTAGTTATAGTGGTTGATTTTTGTCCACAGGATAAAAGTGTTGTGAGCCCAATGATTGATGTTGCAAGCAATGCCTTCATAGTACCAGGTTTATATCTACTCAATAATTGCAGGATGTAAATTTCGTACAATCTACGGTATGAACAAGGCTAAAGTTTGTCATATAGCTTGCATAAGCCGCATTTTGAGAAATTGTTAACAGCAATAATACGAATGTCATGGGTTTGTTAATATAAGTACCTTTGCAGGCTTAACAAACAAGTGCCATTATTGTTATAAACTTATGAAACTTTTCCCCGAATCAGCCTATATACAATTGGAGTTTAACAAGGTTAAAGAACTGCTCGCCAACTATTGCCAGACAGAGCATGCCCGTGCTAAGGCGCAACAACTGCGTATACATACACGAAAAGATTTTGTAGAAACAGAACTGAAGCAAAGCCATGAATACCGTCAACTGGTGGTTAATAGTATTTATTTCCCCAATGATTATATTCTTAATCTTTCCAAAGAATTAAAATTATTGTCAATCCCCGGAGCAGTCTTAGTCGGTGAAGAATTACAGCAGCTTAGAAAGTTGTCGGAGAGTATTGAAAAAATATTCCGGTGGTTTGACAAAGAAAGAAAAGACGCTTATCCGGGATTGGCAAAAATTATCAGCCATACCTACTATGAGAAAGTAATTGCTGAAATGATCAATGATGTGCTGGATGAGCACGGGCAGGTAAAAGATAATGCTTCAGAAGACCTGAAGGAGATCAGGATGAGTTTATATCGTAAAAGAAATGAACTTCGCCGTCTTTTTGATAAAATCGTTGCCAAATTAAATAAACAAGGCCACCTGGCAGAAATAGAAGAAAGTTTTATGAATGGCCGCCGGGTACTGGCGGTATTTGCCGAACAGAAAAGAACGGTGAAAGGGATCTTACACGCAGAAAGCGATAGCCGCAAAACAGCTTTTGTAGAACCGGAAGAAACGATTGAACTGAATAACACTATCTATGAATTGGAAAATGATGAGAAAAAAGAAGTCTATCGCATTCTTCGGGAATTAACAGCAAGACTTTCAGTGTATGCATCATTGTTATCTGCCTGGCATATGGTTGTTGGTGAGTTTGATTTTGCCAGGGCCAAGGCAAAACTGGCTGCTGAAATAAAAGGAGAATATCCTGCCATTATTGATAAAGCGCATATCCATCTGGTGGAGGCTTATCATCCTTTATTATATCTCTATAATCTTCGAACAGGTAAGCCTACCATTCCTGTTACGCTAACGCTGGATGATGCAAAAAGAATTTTGGTTATCAGTGGACCAAATGCCGGCGGCAAAACAGTTACGATGAAAACGGTGGGTCTTTTGCAGATGATGGTGCAGAGTGGTTTGCTGGTGCCGGTGCACCCGTCTTCACAATTTGGAATTTTCAAACAACTGATGATTCATATTGGTGATACACAAAGTATCGAATTTGAATTGAGTACCTATAGCAGCCATTTGCTGCATATGAAACACTTTATGGAAGAAGCGAATGGGCGTACACTTTTCTTTATCGATGAACTGGGAAGCGGAAGTGATCCTAATCTCGGCGGTGCTTTTGCCGAAGTTATTATGCAGGAGTTGGCAAAGAAACATGCTTTCGGAATAGTAACCACCCATTACCTTAACCTTAAAATAATGGCGGGCAAAACCGCCGGAATCCTCAATGGGGCAATGGCGTTTAATGAAAAAAATTTACAGCCATTATTCCGGCTTTTAGTTGGCAAGCCCGGAAGCTCTTATACTTTTTCCATTGCCGAACGAATTGGCCTTGACAAAGATTTAATTAACCGCGCAAGACAGTTGATAGATGAAGACCAGTTTCGCTTAGATAAATTATTAAACCGTACCGAACAGGATCTGCAGGATCTTGAACGGAAGGAGAAAGAGCTGCATCAATTGATGAAAGAGAATCAGCGGATGAAAAAAGAAATGCAGCAAGTGATGGACAGGGAAAAGCATGACCAGCAGGTGGCCTTGTTAAAAGAGCAGAACAGGGTGGCAGAAGACAGGATTGCTTATTTAAAAGATATGGAGCGAAAGCTGAAACAAATGCTGGTGGAATGGCGAAAGGAAGAGAATAAAAATAAAGTGATAAAGCAAATGGAAGCATTGCTGTTTAAGAAAGATGAGAAAAAAGTGGTGAGCAAGATGCAGAAAAAAATTGATTCAAAATTCAATGAAGTGGGTGGGGAAATAAATATTGGTGACAAAGTAAAAATGAAAAAGAATCACCAGGTGGGTGAAGTGATAGAGATGAGAGGGAAAAGGGCAGTGGTTAAAATTGGGCTATTACCAATGCAGGTGGAAATTAAAGACCTTGTTGTTGTGAAAGAAAAAATAGAGAATTAACGGAAAACGGAACTCCGTTCCGTTTAATTTTAGCCGGAACAGACCCAATAGCTATCGGTTTCCGGCTTCCAAAAAAAAGAGGCTCAAAAACTACATATTGCCGGGAAGACGGAAAATCGGGAAGAAAATAGTTGAATTTGAATACTTACCGTCTTATCGCCTTACCGGCATTTATTCTTAAATTGACTTTTGGGACAGCCTCTGTCTATTTAATGAGCGCATAAGTCAGGTATTGAAATACTCCTTTGCAGGATGATTCATATTCTTTATTTTTTTATTTCACCAATTTTTCTAAATAGAATTTACGAAAAGATAAACTCCATACAAAAAAATTATTTACCTGGATGTGCATCCTCATTGATCATTTTCCTTGCTACATAAGAACTGCTCATCAGTAATATGACCGAAACGGCAAACAGCGTAGTGCCAATTTCCAATTTGGATACGATAATATTGGAGTCAAATTTCATATTCAGAATCAATACGGCCACCACAAATACATCCAGCATAGACCATTTATTAATAATGTCCAATGTAGTGGCTATAGCACCTTGCCGGGGCATTTTTCTTCCGGATAAGGTCAGAAAAAGGAAAATATATTTAATGATGGGGAATATAATTGTAAAGAATAGTAACAATAATCCGATAAATACCTCCCCTTTATCAAAAAAATACCGGAAGGAAGTACTGATATACACAAAGTCTCTTTTGATAGTAAATGGCCCGATACCAAAACCGGATTGTAATAACGGGTACATAAATCCCAGGATAAAAAATAGCAGGGAGATTATCAATAGCAATAAAGCGATCAATCTTTTATCATCCATTCCTTTCATTTAGGTTATTTTGTGCCTCTTACTGTTAGCAAAGCAGTAAGATATAAAACATCATAGAGAAAATCATTTCCTTTTTATACCTTGTAACTGATTTTCGCAGAACCTGACAAATATGGACCAAAAACCTGCTACAATAAAAGAAATAGCCAACCGGTTGAATGTTTCCGTATCAACGGTATCAAGGGCGCTGCATAATCATTCCAGTATAGGGCTTCGTACCAAGATACAGGTGCAAACATTAGCCAAAGAATTAAAATACGAGCCAAACCAGGCAGCTATTTCATTTAAACAAGGGCGAACAATGATCCTGGGCGTCATTCTTCCCAACCTTGGCGAAGAATATTTTTCCATGGCCATCAATGGAATTGAAGATATAGCTACAAAAAATAAATATACCGTACTCATTGGTCAATCACATGATGAAGTAGAAAGGGAGCAGCAAATTACAGAAGCAATGCGCCGTCAACGTGTTGATGGATTAATTGTGTCTTTGTCAAAAACAACCAGGTCGTTTGAACACTTTGAGCAATTAAAGAACTATAATATCCCCATAGTTTTTTTTGACAGGGTACCAGATACACCGGATGCTTATACCGTTTCCTGTAACCTGGAAAATAGTTCGGTTGAGTTAGTTGACTGGTTAATTGCAAACGGACACAAACGTATTGGTTTTATAAAAGGCCCTGATACACTGATCCACTCAACGCAACGGCTGAAAGGTTACCTGGATGGATTAAAGAAACATAAATTAAAAGCGGATACATCCTTTATAGTTTCAACTGACCTGAGCAAAAAGAAAACGCAGGATGCTATGCATAAACTACTGGCATTAAAAACCCGCCCCACAGCCGTAATTGCATTTAATGACTATGTAGCATTAGAAGCTACCAGGTATACACGTAAACAGGGTTTGAAGATCAATAAGGATATTTCCTTTGTCAGTTATGCCAACCTTCCGATTACCAGTTATCTCGATGATCCTCCTTTGGCATCAGTAGAACAGTTTCCTTATCAGCAGGCAGAAAAAGCGGCGCATATTTTATTGCAATTGGTTCAATCAAAAGGAGCAAATGAACATATTCCCCGTAAAGTAGTGTTGGAAAGTAAAGTGGTAGTAAACAAAGGAGAATAAGTTATTGCAGTTTTTCGCATACTAAGTATAAACGGTTTACAATAGTATAAAATACCGCCCATGATCAAACGATTAATTCTCTCATTCATCTGTATATTTTTTATTGCAACCTATACAGAGGCACAGACCAAAAGGGCATTGATCATTGCTATTGGTAATTATGATGTGGCCAAAACCAAATGGCACGTTATCAATGTGGATAATGATGTAACGCTGATCCGGGAATCTTTACAAAAGCAAAATTTTCCTCCTGAAAATATTCTTGTATTAAAAGATGCGGCAGCTACCAAAGCGGAGATCATTAAAGCGCTGGATAAATTGGCTCAAAGCTCGGGCCCCGGAGATGTAGTAGTCATCCACTTTTCTTCGCATGGTCAGCAATTAGAAGACGATGGGGATGATGAAATGGACAAACTGGATGAAGCCATTGTACCGTATGATGCAATTTATAACAGCAACCCGGTAGAATTTCAGAAATATGCAGGTGGATATCTTCGCGACGATTTGTTTGGCGAAAAAGTTACTTCAATCAGAAACAGCCTTGGAAGCAAGGGAGATCTATTGGTACTGATGGATGCCTGTCATTCGGGTACGGGTACCCGTGGTGCCGGTACTTCCCTCGCCAGGGGAAATAAACCTCCCATGTTAAGTGATAAATTTGATACAAAAAAAGAAGCTGTAAAAGACGAAGCAGGCGTTTTTAAAGAAAGTACAAAGGCGAAATTAAAACCAGGGGCAGCAACATATGTAGTTATATCCGGTGCGCAGGCGCAGCAGCTCAACTATGAAACCTTTGATGAAAACAAAAAAGCAGTAGGATCATTGTCTTATGCATTCAGTAAAGCATTGTCGACATTGGATGCAACAACCAGTTACCGGGGATTGTTTGCTTCTATTGAAGGAATTATGCGGGAAAAATCTCCTAAGCAAAAACCAGTAATGGAAGGAGATGGCACAGATCGTGAGCTCTTTGGCGGTAAATATGTAAAACAAAAAGCTTATTTCACTGTGCTTCCAAAACAAAGTAATAGCGAAGTAATTGAAATAAATGGAGGTACTGTTTCAGGTATTACGGAGGGATCTGTTGTAAGTTTTTATACGGCAGGTACAGTTGATCCTGCTGGTAAAGAACCATTAAAGAAAGGCAAAGTGACTGCCGTGCGGAATTTTTCAGCCACGGTAAAACTGGATACACCGGAAACGGAGTTGGTTAAAAAATCTCCCTGGGCATTTATTACCGAATTGTCGTATGGTACTAAAAAAATAAAATTATCTGTCAATAAAAATATTCCCGGCGCAGCTGCAAAATTACAAACGGTATTTAAAGATTTTCAATTGGTAGAATTAAACAGTAATGGGGGCCTTTATCTTGATACGGCCGGGTCGTTGGATACCTGGATATATAAATATGCTAACAGTGGTATTCCATTCGGGAATGAGATTTTTTCCCTGACAGATACGGCAACAATGAAAGAAACCCTGAAACGATTTGACAGGTTTCAGTATCTGCAAAACCTGAAATTTAATGAACTGGGTATGTCAGCAAAAGTTGAAATTATTTTTCTGGATGCCGATAAAAATATTGACAGGGCTAAACTCGCTTCCCGTACCAAACTTACCGGGTTAGAATTAAAAAAGGGCGATGAAGTGTACCTGAAAATTACCAACACCGGGGATAAAAAATTTTATATCAATATAGTGGATGTGCAACCCGACGGAAAAATTAATCCGGTACTGCCCAATAAAAACCTGAAAGATAAAGATGGATATCCGGCACCGGTACGGGCAGAAGATTGTATGGTCAATAAAGGCGATTCGCTTTTATTAAAGAACCTGACAATAAAAATATGGCCACCATACGGCGAGGAAACATTGAAAGTATTTCTTTCAGGAGAGAAACTTGACCTGGAGGATATTCTCACAGATGATGCAAACGACGGGCAGAGCCGGGGAACAGGTGGGGTATTAAATAATATGGCAAAAATATTTAAGAACTCAAAAGTTAATATTACTGGTACCAGAGGTACAGAAACAACAGTTAATACCGCACAGAACGGAACTATTTTTAGTGTCGGATTTACTATTGTTCCTGCTAATTAATTTTCATCGTCGATTTAATATAACCCTCTTACAAAATCTTTATACTGCTTTGTAAGGCCACCCTGTTTATACGCCTTTGCTGCAAGTTCCTGGAGGTTTGTATAGTCCTGCAACTGCAGACCAGTTACTATCTGCATCAGGTAAAGCCAGCATTCATTGCCTTTATCTGCACTGGTAAACTTGTACGCTGTAAGCGATGATTTTAATTCAGATAAAGCAGGCTCATCAAATTCCGCAATATAGTTAAACAGCAAAATGGCTGATTCTTTTAATGAATTTTTTTGATTGGCTTTGAGACCGGTGATCAGCCAATTAATTGCTTTTGCCTGGTCGCTATCAATTTTCAACGCGGTAAAAAATTGCAGCTCTTTTAAGGCATAACTTCCTTTGGTTGGTTCAAACTTGCTGATCATATTACTAAACCCGGTTGTAGATGGGTTTCCATTGTCAACAGATTTTACCGCCAGGTTAAAAAGTTTTTGGTAAAGGGTCGTATTAATTTCATCGGTACTCCACTTTAGCAATAGTTGAATTTTCTTTTTTTCTTTATAGAGGTAGCTAAGTTGTTGTTCAGTCACCTTTGCATATAGCATACTGGCGTTTGCTATTTCAACTGTAGCTAAAAGGTCGTTTTGCCCGGATAACCAACTGGCAGCAATATCCCCAAGACTGATATCATCTATATCTTCGGCCATTTTTAACCAGGTTAAAAAAAGCTCTCTGGAGGCTTGTTTATCTACCACTTTTTGTTGCAGGGTATAGAATTGTTTAGCAGGATTGCGGGCATCTTTTCCCAGGTTGATAAAAGCAGGGGCTTCCATAGCGCCTATAATCTTGTGTAGCAGAACACCTTCAGGCGAAAAAAACAAAAGGGTAGGGTAGGCCATAATATTGAATTCTTTTGCCAGTTTTATTCCTTCTCCCTTTTCCATATCAAATTTTGCATTAATGAAGTTGCTGTTATAATAACTGGCTACGCCACGATTAGTATAAATAGAAGTTTCCAGGTATTGGCAGGGCCCGCACCAGGAAGTGTAGGCATCAAAAAAAATCATCTTTTTTTCTTTTTTTGCTTTGGCTTTTATTTCAGTCCAGGTCAGTTTTTTTTCAAAGTTGATGCCTTCGGTGGCGAATACGGTAAATGAATGGGAAAAGATAAGCAGGAGGGTGGTAAAATGTTTCATAAATTATTTTTTGTTTGCGTATAGGTATAGGTGTGAAGATGGATATTACACTTAGAATACATATAGCACCACGTTAAATATATCATAATGAAAAGGATGGAGGCAATAAAGGACATCAAAATTACAGGGGGCTTTGGTACTGTTGATAAATCATCAAAAAGGGGGAGAAGCTGATAGTTGGAAAACCGCATTTATAGTAATAACTTTTCCAAAAATTTATAGTGAAGTATCCTGGAATAATCTCTCTTTTCTGCAGTTTCTTCTGCTTAACCTATTCATTTGCGCAGCAACCCAAATTAATGCTGCCTGTTGCCAATACGAATGAATTACGTAGTATGGAAGTTAGCTACGATGAAAAATATGCTGCCTCAATAGATCTTAATGGTATGATAAAATTCTGGGATGTGGCTACAGGCCATTTGCTCCAATCATTTGAACATCCTGATGGTACGGAAGTAGCCATAACACATGATAGCAGATACCTTATTTCAGGAAGCCTGAATCACGAGATAAAGATTTGGGATATTGAGGAGGGTGTTTTATACAAAACGTTGCTAAAGCATGAGCATGCCCTGAGTTGTATTAAGATTAGCCCTGATGGAAACTGGCTGGTAAGCGGTGATCAGGAAGGCACTATTATTTTGTGGGATAGTAAAACCTGGTTACCGGCACAGCTTTATGAAACAAATAAAGGCTTTGTTTCAGAAATCTGTTTTGATCATAAAGGGAAATGGTTTGCGGTAGCTGCCGGAAGAAGTATTTGTGTACTTGGTTATACTAACAATCAACCTCTTTTTAATCTTTTGGGTCACAGCAGCAAAGTACATGCTATTACTGTTGCCGACAATGATCAATGGCTGCTTAGTGCTTCCTGGGATAGTACTGCCAGGTTATGGAATATGGCCAATGGAAAAAACCAGATGACTTTTAAAGGGCATACTAATTCGGTTTTTGATGCTCAATTCGCCCCGGATCAAAAAAATATGGTGACAGCATCCACCGATAATACCATCAAAATCTGGGATATCAAAAGTGGAAAGAACATTAAAACGCTGGCAGGGCATAAAGAATGGGTCACTAAACTTCGTTTTTCGCCGGATGGTAAATTGCTGGTTAGTCTTTCTTTTGATAATACTGCACGAATCTGGAGTTATCCTTCCGGTCAATTGCGGCATGAACTTACAGGGCACAAGGACAATTTGTATTATATCACCATATTAAAAAAAACACCTCAGCTTATAATTGGATCTTATGATAATGATATCAGTAGCTGGGATATAAAAGGTGGCAAACTTAATTTTTATTTTGGCATTCATAATGAAACTATTACTTCTGCTTCAATTTCACACAATGGAAAATATTCGGTTACTACTTACCGTGATGGTCGTTTAAAATTGATCGAACTGTCAACCGGTAAAGTGGTACTTAATATCAATGGACATGATAACTGGGCTACCAGTGCCATTTTCAGTAATAATGATTCGGTATTGATTTCGGCAGGCACAGACAATAAAATAAAGCTTTGGGAATTACCCTCCGGTACTTTACTGGCAAAAGGTAGTGCAGATGCCAGTGATATACATGCCATTCTGGAGTTGAGCAGGGATGGCCGTTATATTTTAAGCTATGGCGGCGAAACTTTTTCTTTATTTGACCAACTATCAGGTAACAGGTTGAAATTTCAGAAAATGGGCTCTATGTATAATGGACCTATAATAAGTAATACAGGAAAGTTTGTTGCTGAACTGGCAGAAGGAAAAATCATGGTGTATGAAACAGATTCCGGAAGAGTAGTAAAAAATTGTAAAATCAATACCGCCTATCCGGGAAGTATTTTTTTCTCACCGGATGATCAGCAACTGCTTTGTACTGATCATACACTGAAAGTTTTTAAGATGACTGGCACTGATACTACTGAAGATATTGGTCAACGTATCAGCGATTCTTCTTTTGTTCTCTACAAAGCATTCTGGCTAAAGGAAAAAAAATCACTATTACTGATAGATACCGCCCTGAAATTTCAGTTTACAGATTTTATTACCCATCAAACAAAAAAGGCAATAAAGCCAGATCAGTCCTGCCTCACATCCGAATCAGATCAGCATATTCAGGCTATTATTATTTCTGATGATGAAAAATATTTTGCATCAGGGCATGATGATTATTTCAGGGTATGGGATCTTGGTAATGGTAAATGCCTTGGCAAATATCCGGGTGATAATTTCATCTTTATCCCAGGATCTGATAAGTGCATGCTGACAAACAGGGGGGCATTGGATTTGTATGATATAAATACAGGAAGCCTGATTTATAAACATTTTATTACCGGGGAAACGGATTATATAGTTATGGATTCGCTTGGCCGATTCGATGGAACTGAAATAGCCAGAAAGCAATTGTACTTTACCTGTGGTAAAGAGATAATAGAATTAGAAAGTGTAAAAGACCAGTTGTGGGTACCCAACCTGGCGGAACGTAAAATGAATGGGGAAGCCATCAACGCTAAAACAGTCAATGAATTAAATATTTGCGGTCTTACACCGGAAGTACAGGATAGGAGCAACAATTCATTGGAGTATAATTTTAAGATCAGTCCCCGGCGCGGAGGTCTTGGTGAAACAGTAGTGTATGTAAATGGCATTGAAGCAAAACGATATCAACCAACAAGCCTGGTAAAGAATGGAAATAATTATGACCTGGTAATTAAGAAAGAGGAGTTAAAAAATTTACTGATAAATGGAAAAGAAAATGCCGTTACAGTAAAAGCATATACCGCCAATAATACCATTTCTTCCCGTGGTGTAATTGTTACAGAAGATAAAACAAAAGAAGCAACCATTCCGCCCAATCTTTTTGCCGTAATGGTAGGTGTAAGCGATTATAAAGGCAATGAACTGGATCTGAAATATGCAGCTAAAGATGCAACAGATATTTCCAGTGCTGTTTCCAATGCCGCTAAGAAATTGCTGAACTCCGATGGAAAAGAGCATGTGTTTATGTACAACCTCACCACCGCAAAAGAACATTACCAGTTACCGGAAAAGAAAAGCATTAAAAATATATTGGAAGAGCTCGGAAAAAAGGCAACTGCCAATGATATATTGCTGATATTCTTTGCAGGGCATGGTGTGATGTCCGATCGTGCCGATACGGACAGGGAAG
>JANMLJ010000529.1:0-2920 GCA_031372465.1 Chitinophagaceae bacterium
CTGTCTGATATTTTTATAAATGTGGGGAAGTTTAGCAGGCCGGCTTTATATCTTCTTTCTATTACTTCAACAGGAATGTTGTGCCCGCCTTCAGCAACTCTACTGGCAACCCTTTTTTTAGCGAGGTCGGCATTGGGTAGCCAAAAAAATAGTAACACAATTGTAAACCCATTATCTCTTGCCTTTTTAATAAGATTAATATAAGACCGTGTAGCTAATGTAGTTTCAATACCAAAATCATTTCCTTCTTTAAGTAAATCCTGTATTCTTTGCAGCATGATTCTTCCCGCCTGAAACGAAACAGATTCTGGTGCAAATGGTGACAGCCCTTTTGCTATTTCATCCGCATTTACAAACTGATAGCAATTAAGCATCTCTGGTAAAACCGTTTTAGAGGCCGTCGTCTTCCCCGCACCATTTGGTCCTGCTATAATGTACATCGTTGGCATTAGTGCTGTAATTTAAACATTTACCTTTATTGCCATGTCAATTGACAATCGATACAAAGGAATTTTCTACATGCTACTCGCCGCACTCGGCTTTTCATTAATGGGCGGTGCTGCCAAACTACTAAGGGGTAGTTTTGGTGCCGGACAATTAGTTTTTTGGAGAAATGCTGTTGGCCTTGTTGTATTAATTGCTGGTTTTATTATGAAGCCTCCAGAAAACAAAGGTGGCAAATTTCATCTACTTCTTTTTCGGGGGTTGATGGGTACAACAGCTCTTTACACATTGTTGTACTGCATACTTCATCTGCCACTTGGTACTGCCATGACGTACAACCTGACCTCAGCATTATTCATTGCAGTTTTTTCCTTCTTACTCTTTCGAGAATATCATGGCCGAATAGTATTGCTGGCGGTGTTACTTGGCTTTTTAGGGATGTTACTAATTTATAAACCTGCCATGCACTTTCCCTGGTTTTATCATGTGGCAGGACTGTTATCAGGACTTACATCCGCTCTCGCGTACATAACAGTTAACCGGTTGGCGGGGTATTACGATTCAAGAATAATAGTATTGGCTTTTATAGGTACGGGAGTGCTGGTCCCTACAATTTTTATGGGTATCCGCTATTTTGGCAATTTGCCTGTTGATGATGTTTTCTTTATTGCCTGGCGATGGCCGGTAGGCATTGAATGGTTTTATGTGTTATGGTTGGGTCTTGCCGCTTTGTTCGGGCAGTACTTTGTTACAAAAGCCTATGGAGCAGATAAGGCCGGAATTGTTTCTTCTATTGGTTATGCCAATATTATTTTCTCGGTTTTTATCGGGATGGCGTTGGGTGATGCTTTTCCGGACTGGATGTCTTCTCTTGGAATACTTTGTATCATTTTAAGCGGTGTAATTATTTCATGGGTAAAACAAAAAATTCCCTCGAGCCGCTGATTATTCTTTATTATTTTCGATTTAAAACATACTAATGAAAAAAATTGTGTTTAGTTTTTTATTTTTCTTTTTGCTGCATTTTTCCAATGCACAGATTCTTTCTTTGAGAGAACAGGCAAAAGTAATAGATGAGTTGCTTGCTGAAAGGCTGAATAAGCTGCTACCGAAATTGATGGAAAAAAACAATATAGATATGTGGGTAATCGTTAGTCGCGAATACAATGAAGACCCGGTTTTAAAAACAATGCTTCCTGCAACCTGGTTGTCGGCCAGGAGAAGAACGATCCTTGTTTTTTACAATAATCCATCCGCCAAAAAATATGAAAAGCTGGCGATAGCAAGATATAATGTGGGAGAAAATATTACTGCTAATTGGAATATGAAAAAATTCCCTAACCAATGGGATGCCCTGGCTGATATTATCACAACCAGGAATCCATCAAAAATAGCGATCAACAGTTCCCGCGATTTTGGTCATGCCGATGGGCTTGATCATACTGAATTTGTTGAAATGATGGAAAAAATTCCTTCTGCATTTAAAAAATCCGTTGTTTCAGCAGAAACCCTGGCTATTAACTGGCTGGAGTCAAGAACGGAAAGAGAAATGCAGATCTATCCGCAGCTTGTCTCCATTACGCACAACATTATAGAAGAGGGATTTTCAGAAAAAGTAATCACTCCCGGAATTACCACTTCAGACGATTTAGTATGGTGGTTTCGGCAAAAAATAAGAGACATGGGCTTAGATACCTGGTTTCATCCTTCGGTAGCCATACAGCGAAGTGACAGTACCAGCTTTGAACACCTTAGAAGTTTTTCCGAACGGCCTAAAGATGACGTAATTCAACCCGGAGACCTGGTACATGTTGATTTTGGAATAACTTATCTGCGGTTAAATACAGATTGCCAGCAACATGTTTATATCCTTAAGCCCGGGGAATCAGAGGCGCCGCTAAGTTTACGAAATGCATTTATCAAAGCCAGCCGGCTTCAGGATATTTTAATTGCACAGTTTCAAAAAGGCAAGACGGGTAATCAAATTCTTGCTGCAGCACTGGCCCAGGCAAAAATAGAAGGTATAGAAGCGACCATCTATACACACCCCCTTGGTTTTCATGGTCATGCCGCCGGACCAACCATCGGGCTTTGGGATCAACAGGGTGGAGTGCCGGGAAGTGGTGACTTCCCGTTGAATTACAAAACGGCCTATTCAATTGAGCTCAATGCCGCATCGGATATACCGGAATGGAAAAAATCTATCCGTATCATGCTGGAAGAAGATGGATATTTTGATGAAAGTGGTTTCCGGTTTATTGGCGGCAGGCAAAAAACGTTATACCTATTGCCCCGGAAAAAACCGGCCATCGGTCAGTAAGAATAAAAATAAAATAATTTGGTGGCTACATCTTTTATCGTATATTTGCGATATAAGATTAAAAAATGAACCACCAAGAGCATTGGAAAAATGTATACAAAACAAACCCGGCTACCCGCTATAGCTGGTACCAGGCCACTCCAAAAGCATCCCTTG
>JANMLJ010000548.1:0-4175 GCA_031372465.1 Chitinophagaceae bacterium
CTCCGGCACTGCGACGGCGCTCAAAGCATCGAAGAAGGGTGTTCGAGTGGTTGGATGCTGGCCAGCAAACGCGCCCGCGATGTACGAGTCGCTTCGCGCCGGCCACATCTTCGACGTGCCCGAGTCGTCCACGCTGTCCGATGGCACGGCAGGCAATGTCGAACCGGGATCAATCACGTTCGAGCTCTGTCGTACGCTGATCGACGAGCACGTTCTCGTGTCGGAGGCAGAGATCGCGCGCGCGATGCGCGATGTGCTGCTCGGGGATCATCAGGTGATTGAGGGCCCCAATCTCTTTTTGCATTAAGGTTTCCTAATAATAAGTTATCCAGTTTACCGAGAGCGATCTGTGCCACAGCAATCGTTATTTTCCGGGTAACAAAACTTTCTCCCCTTAATGGACTTTCATGATTAAAAAGGATTCCATTGATGGCAAAAATATTATACGCTTCCCGGTAATTAACCGTGATCCAGTAACCATAAAGTTTGGCTACACCATAAGGCGAACGGGGATAGAACGGTGTAGTTTCCGTTTGTGGTATCTCCTGTACTTTCCCATATAATTCAGAAGTAGACGCCTGGTAAAATTTTGTTTTCTTTTCAAGGCCTAATATCCTGATAGCTTCTAAAATTCTCAAAACACCAATACCATCTGAATTAGCCGTGTATTCAGGGGTTTCAAAACTTACACCTACATGACTTTGCGCGGCGAGGTTATAAATTTCATCCGGTTGTGTCTGCTGAATGATACGAAGTATGTTGGAAGAGTCGGTAAGATCACCATAATGCAGGTGAAAACGGTCAGCTATCTTTTTATTAAAAAAAAGATGGTCGATCCTGTCTGTATTGATCAGGGAACTGCGGCGTTTAACACCGTGAACATTATAACCTTTCTCCAGCAGCAATTCTGCCAAATAAGCGCCATCCTGGCCGGTAATACCTGTAATAAGGGCTGTTTTCATAAAATGTTATGTAATTTGACCGGGTAAAAGTAAGGTTTAAAGATTAATTTTTTTGATTGGTAAAAACAAATAGCATATTTGCAAAAAGGGGTTGAAAAATTATGACCATTGCCGTTAATTGCTGGATTTTACGAAATAAGAAACTGGATGGTATCGGTTATTTTACGGTAAATGCTATTGCCCATCTGATTAAAAATCACCCGGAGGTTCATTTTCAGATATTGTGCGACAAAAAATTTACCGAAACCTATTTCGACTTTCCCAACTCATCAAAACATAAACTATTCCCCGCATTGCGGCATCCGGTTTTGTATGTAATTTATATGGAGCTTGTGTTGCCCTTCTTTCTGCGAAAACATAAGCCGGATCTGATGGTTTCGGCCGATGGGTACCTGAGCCTGTTATCATCCTGTAAACAAATACCCGTGATTTATGATATCAATTTTGAACATAAACCGCAGGATGTAAAGCTAAAAAACCGGATTTATTTTAAGTTTTTCTTTAAACGCTTTGCAAGAAAGGCAAAAAGAATAGCCACTATCTCTGAGTACAGCAAGAAAGATATTGCAGATTATTATAAACTGGATCCTTCAACTATTGATAATGTATCCTGTGGAATTAACAGCGACTTTTTACCACTGAATGAACAGGAAATAATAGCTGTTAAAAATAAATGGAGTGGGGGAAAGCCCTATTTCTTTTTTGTTGGCTCTATGCATCCCAGGAAGAATATCAAACGGCTGATTGATGGATTTAATTTATTCAAACAGAATACCGGTTCGGATTTTAAACTGATACTGGCAGGGTCTATCTTATGGAGTAAAACGGAGATCGAAGATTCCTATACCAAAAGCCCTTTTAAAGATGACATACTATTTACGGGGCGCTTATCGGACGAAGATCTGCAAAAAATGCTGGGTGCTGCTTATGCATTAAGTTTTGTTCCCATTTTTGAAGGCTTTGGCTTACCAATCGTAGAAGCTTTTCAGAGTGGTGTGCCGGTAATTTGTTCCAATGTAACCTCAATGCCGGAAGTAGCTGGTGATGCGGCATGGATGGTGGATCCTTTCCGTATTGATGATATTGCTGCAGGCATGGAAAAATTATCGGCCGATACTGAATATCGTAATCAATTAATTGCAAAAGGTCATATACAAAAGAAGAAATTTTCCTGGGAACAGACGGCGAAGCTACTTTGGGAATGTATCAGTAAGGTAACGGTAACGGATAAGTGAAATAATTTACAATTCTTTTGATTGCCAGTATTGTATAATATCTGAAAGGCTTTTTGTAATGTCTATTTCTGGATGCCATCCCAGTTCTTCTTTAATTTTATGGTAGGAGCCAATTACTTTCTTATTTTCATTAGGTCGTATCAGTTCAGGATTTACAATAGTATCCACATGAATACCGAGTAATTCACTCATCGTGGAAATAATATCTTTTAATACGATTCCTTTACCCGAGCAGATATTATACACTTCTCCGCGGCGACCACTTTTCAGTAAAAGATAATAAGCTCTTACAACATCTCTTACATCAACAAAATCGCGTATAACAGCCAGGTTGCCGGTAGTAATTGTCTTATTGGCCAATTTATCTTTTGCAAGATGTACCAATTGTTTGGCAAATGATGAGATTACAAATACATCCCGCTGGCCCGGACCTATATGATTAAAGGACCTGGTCATTACAATATCCATTGAATAACCATCAGCATAAATTTTAGATAACATTTCCTGTGATACCCTGGCTACGGCATAGGGACTTAACGGCTTTAACGGATGCTCTTCCGTAAGTGGTAATTCTTTCTCGGTCACTTCTCCAAATTCTTCGGAGGAGCCTACTGATAATATCCGGCAGCTGAATTTTTTTAACCGTATCTGTTCTACCAAATTCAGGAATATATTGGTGTTGTTTACAAAACTATCCAGCGGCGTATGCCAGCTTTGTGCAACCGAGCTTACTGATGCAAGATGAAGCACATATTCCGGTTGAAAGGAATCAATTATTTTATCTGTTGCTGATCTGTTTAGCAAATCGATATTTTCAAAAGAAATAGTAAGATTTGTAAAATCGGAAAAATTGAAGTCGGGGCTGTTTTTATCAATACCTAAAACAACGGAGCCCGGTTCTTCTTTATTCAGCAGTGTAAGAAAATGCTGGCTGACAAAACCCGTAAAGCCTGTAATTAATAATCTCATGGTTACAGTTTATAGTGCTTCCAATAACCGTTTAACAATATTTCCGTAAAAGTAATAGTTATAATATTCGGATGGTGTTTGGGATGAGTAGTTTGCAGTTTCAACAACAGCCTTTGCCATTCCTTCCCAATCATCATCCGGCACCGTAATTAGTTTATCACCGCAGGATGATCGCTGGATTCCTGTTGCAGCAGTTTCCGTTGCTACAACGGTTGCTCCATAAGCAATCGCCTCTATCATTTTTGTTTTGACACCTCCACCGCTTTGTACCGGGTTTAGAAATATATCCGTTGCTTTTAAGTAAGGTTCAATTTCAGGGGCAAAACCAGGGTAAATAATATTTTTATCTGAATAATCTGTCAATGAGTTCATTTCATCTGGTAAGCCTTTGCCGCAAATTATTATTTTGTACGAAAAGGAAGCTGCTTGTAATAAAATCGGGTTTATTTTATCAAGAATGATCTGCAGGGCATCAATATTCGGCTTGTAGTTCAGCAAACCATTAAACAATATTATTTTTTCATCAATTCTGATACTATGTTTTTGGGCAATAAGATGCCTGCATGCAGTCTTGTCTTCCGGGTATTTGTTTATGGTTACACCAAATGGCAGATCGATACATTTTTCTTTATCTATTTTCCAGTTATTGATGGCGAATTCCCTGTCTTCCGGAGTTATAAAGAAAAGGCCATCCGCTTTTTCAAAACTTCTTTTTTCATAGCCTTTTAGAACCGGCCACCACCATCTACCGGTAGAGCGGAAACGCTGGTACTCGATATTATGTGTATGAATGAAAACTTTAATTCCCGTTCTTTTTCTAACAGCAAATGCCAGCCAGGCAAAATAAGGATGTTCGCAAATAATAGTATCGAATCCTTCTTTTTTAGTAAGGTTGATCAATTTGGCTACAAGGCTGCGGTCAATATATCTGGAAAAAGATTTCTTTAACAAGGGAATCGTTTTGTATGATTTTGCTAAAGAGAAATCATTTTCTGCAACAGATATAACA
>JANMLJ010000554.1:0-4508 GCA_031372465.1 Chitinophagaceae bacterium
CCCAACGTTAAATTGAATTTATCTTTCCAGGCAGGTTCTACTTCCATCGTATTGATAGTGGGTGGTACAATACTATCCGTAATTGCTTTTATGGAAATAATGGCTTCGATCGCCCCTGCTCCCCCCAGCAAATGACCAGTCATAGATTTAGTGCCGCTGATATTTAAATTTTTTCCATCGCCAAAAACCCTTTCGATAGCTTTCAACTCACTGTCATCACCCAAATGTGTAGACGTAGCATGTGCATTTATATAATCAATTTGTGAAGCAGTAATTCCTGCTTCATCCAGCGCATCCAGCATTCCTAGATAAGCGCCTTCCCCATCAGGATGTGTGCCGGTTAGATGATAAGCATCGGCTGCCATACCACCACCAACAATTTCTGCAATGATTACAGCTCCTCTTGCTTTGGCAGACTCCAAACTCTCAACGATCAATGCGCCTGCTCCTTCTCCCATTACAAAACCATCTCTCTTTATATCAAATGGCCGCGAAGCTCCAGCCGGATTGTCGTTGTTCGTGCTTAATGCTTTGGAAGCATTAAACCCACCAACACCTGTTTCATTGACAGGTGCTTCAGAACCTCCGGTAATAATTATATCCGCTTTTCCAAGGCGTATATAATTAAACGCATCAATAATAGCAGTAGTAGATGAAGCACAGGCTGAAATAGTGGAGAAATTCAAACCGCGTAAACCATAGCGGATGGAAATTACCCCGGATGGAATATCTGCAATTATTTTAGGAATAAAGTAGGGATTAAATCGTGGCTTTCTGCCATTGGCGGCAAACTCTTCTACCTGTTCCTGGAAGGTTTGAATTCCTCCATTGCCTGACCCCCAGATAACACCAATTTTATTTCTATTTAGGTTTTCAAATTCAAGCCCGGCATTTTTGATAGCTTCTTCTGCAGCGGCCACTGCATACTGCGTAAACAGATCATATTTTCGGGCTTCATTCTTTTCAAAATAATCAGCTGCATGAAAACCTTTTACTTCTGCAGCAAATTTTGTTTTAAAATGTGTGGTATCAAATTTTGTGATCATACCTACACCACTTTTTCCGGCAACAATATTCTTCCAAAATTCATTGACGTTATTTCCCAGCGGCGTGACAGCACCCATACCGGTAACTACCACTCTTTTTAATTCTTTTACCATTCCTTATTATTTATTGTGCGGGTGTATCCAGCAAGCGCCGGTGATAATTGATTTGCCCCAGGTGATAATTTAAATGTGTGGCAAGATGCACCAGGAACAATGCTGTCGTCACTTTTTCTTTAAAAACAATGATTGGATAATCTGCTGCCAGTTGTGTGGCGGTTACTCCTTCCAGTGATTGCCTGACCACCCCGATTGTTGCATCAATTTTTTCAATCAACTCTTTTTTGGAAACATCCTTTGTGGAGAATTCCAAATCCCTATAGCGTACATAGCCTGTATTGCCAAGTGTTGCACCAATAAATGCATTCAGGTTGCCAACCAGATGCAGACAAAGGTTGCCGGCTGTATTGGTAATATTTTTCTCCAACAGCCAAAGGTTTTTTTCATCATTGTACAGTTCAATTTCTGTTTTCAGTTTGTTCAAATCCCTTTCAAAAAGAGATTGTAAAATTTCAATCAGCATAATCAATGTGTTTAAGTTTATCCTCCTGTATAAAAATGCAAACTAAGCTTTTATTTTTTTTGCAAAGCAAAAGCTGCCTCAATTTCTTCTACTGTGTATCTTGGTGTAATGTGTTGTGGACAATTCCAGTCATATGCTTCTATGGTAAATACCATCATTCGCTCTGGCTTGAATTTATAGTCGCTCAGATCAAGCAACTCATACAATACAGGATCATCTTTTAATTCTACTATGGCCGCTGTAGCCAGTATTTTTAATCTTGCTCTTGCCGGATAATCAACCATTATCAATGCTACCTTATTGTTGGTGGTAATATTACCAGCAGAAATATATTGCATATTTCCTCTGAAATCTATAAAACCGATCCGTTTTGTATCCAGCACTTTTAATAATCCTTTTGGTCCGCCGCGATGTTGAATGTATGGAAAACCATTTTCTCCGATAGAAGACATATAAAAACTGTCCCGCTCTGCAATAAAATCAAATTCATTATCGGTTAAACCATCCACGTACGTATCCCTTTCCATCCTGGCATAGCTGGAACGGCTGCCGTATTTTTCCTGCATTACTTTAACAGCATCTGAAAATGCTAAAGTTGCAAAATTCTTCGCCATGATGCTGTTTTATTTTTTTGTACTACTATTTATTACATAGGTTTTTACTTCCTGGTTTAAAACCTCATCCCACATACTGTCACCACATTCATCGGGGATAATAATGGATTCGCCGGCGGGCTTATCGCTTATCAGGATTATATCTTTTTCCATAAAAATTCTATTTAAATTTTCTGTCCTTTTCTTCAATTTCCAGATCATTAATGCTGGCATATCGCTTCGCCATATATCCATTGTCGTCAAACTCCCAGTTTTCATTTCCATATGCCCGGAACCATTGGCCATTGGCAGTATGGTATTCATATTCAAATCGGACTGCAATACGGTTACCAGTATGCGCCCAATATTCCTTTTTTAACCGGTAGTCCAATTCCTTTTCCCATTTGCCGGTGAGAAAAGCAACAATTTGCTCCCTGCCATTGATAAATACATTCCTGTTCCGCCATTCGGAGTCAGTGGTATAAGCTTTGGAAACCCTCACCGGGTCTTTACTATTCCAGGCATCTTCTGCCATTTGTATTTTTTGTTTGGCAGTTTCTGTTGTAAAAGGAGGCAGCGGAAATTTCTGTTCCATATTGTTGATTTATTGTTATGATAAACAATCAGGGCAAAATAAATTGGCCCTGAATAATAATTGTGACAGTTCTTTTTCCAGGTCCTGCTGTTTATTGTGGGCATACCATTTATGCAGTTCGTTGGCATAAGTAGCAGCCGTGGCAGGATCTGATTTTAATTCTTTTACCAGCTTTTGTGCAACCGTTGGTCTTGGGCCCCAAAAACCAGTTACATTAAAATGCTGATCCAGTTGTATAAGTTTGGGTAATGACCTCGTTCCATTGGTAAGATACGCATTCATCAGGTCTTCGTTCAGATCCCGGTAAACCAATTTCATTTCAATCTTTCCATTACTTAATGCTGCAAGGGTGTTTAATGCAGGCAATGTTTGTGATGCATCACCACACCAATGCTCGATCAATATCAACCAATAGGTTTTATGCTTTAAGTTATTAAGTTGTGTAATGATTTCGGCAGAAGGAACATACGTTTTCTCCACCCTGTGCATCCTGCGCTGGTTAAGATTAATATATTCTTTGACCTTTAGGTCCGGGTTTAAAGCTAGGTCTGCGGCCATTTGCTGCTTGTATTGGTTATAACTTATCCCTTTTACCAGGTAATTTTTATAATCCGACTTTAATAATCCTATCTGCTGTATTGTGTTCGTCATTGTGTTTGATTTTACAGTACAAAGATGCACGCAATAAAATCGGATAAAAATGGAGAATAGGCGCATTGGGATGGACGATTTTCCTTACCTGGACAAAAAATATAAAAGAGACAGTCTCCAAAAATTAAATATTGCCGGGAAGAAAATAGCAGTTGAATTAAAATACTTACCGTCTTATCGGCATTTATTCGTGAATTGACTTTTGGGACAGCCTCTTTTATTTTAATGAGGATAACAATTAATTCAGGCTTAGTTCTTCCAATTCCAATGACGGAGCCAATGGAAAATCAACCGGCACTTGGGTAAGATTGTGCACATAGTTCATCGCCACTTTATCAGCCACCTGAAGAATTACATCGATCAGGTTTTCATTCGTATATCCCTGTGCAAAAAAATCATCAACTAAGGCTGCATCGGCTTTGCCTTGTTTTTTGGTAATGCTGGCAGCTAATTTTACCAGGGCGTTCAGCTTAGGGTTGTCTGATCCACCACGACGGATATCCAATACCTGCTCATCCGAAAATCCATTCATTTTACCAATTACGGTATGTGCGCTCTGGCAGTAAATACAACCGTTGATCTGGCTAACTATTAAATTAACCGCTTCTTTTTCTTTGTTACTCAACGTTGTTTTTGCTTGTTGATATGCGAGGTAACGTGCTAATCCATTCTCAGAATAGCCAATGGTAGCGTACAAATTGGGAACAAAACCCAATGCTTTTTGCAGATTGTCGAAAATTGCCTGGTTGGCTGGTGCTACTTCATCTCTTGTTGGGACTGTGAATTTTTTCATTGTTTTTATTTTTTAAAGGTTGATGTCTTTCCGATAACATTCGGTTGACAACACAAAGATGCCCTGACTTCAATCTTTAAAAAATGGATGATGAACGCAATGGGATGGACAATTTTCCCTGCTTTAGCAATAAGCCGCAAAATCTATTGAAGTAAAATTTGTTCAACCAGGTTATTCATTAATAAACGCAATGCATTAATTGTTTCAGCATCCGTTATTTCACCTGTTGCATTTATTTTATTTTTTATAC
>JANMLJ010000582.1:0-5887 GCA_031372465.1 Chitinophagaceae bacterium
TAACCTTGAGCCATAATATTGCCTGCATCCTGGTTTTTTATTGCACAGCTAATCGAAATCATATTTAGAATTCCGTGGATAGTTCCAATCAACAAAGTATTTCCAATTCTTATCATTAAAGCAGAAAAGAGTAATCCCATAAAAAAAGCATAGATCACCTGGTTTATAACTCCTGATAAGGGAGCAAACTGAATATTATTGAAATGAATTAATGCAAAAAATATTGATGTAATAATACAAAGCTGATTATTCGTCTTTTGTGGATATTGCTTTGTTAAATACCCTTGTAACAAACCACGAAAAATAATTTCTTCTGTTAATCCTGTGACAAAAAAGGAAAAATAAATGAGTAGCCATTCAAAAACATTTTCATTGAAATCTATACAAATACCAGCATATAAAAAAAGTCCGGGAAAGAACAATGGGAGTAGCAACATCCAATATTTGCCCCTGCTGCTACTTATTGTATTAAAAAAAACACTGATAGAAAAATGTTTGGCTAATTGCCAGCAAATAATAACTAAAATTATCGATTTTGCTATTTGCCCAAAATACCTTGAAAACGGTTTTAATTCGGGTGACTGAAATAATAACTTAACAGGTATTTTTGAAACCAATATTATACCTGCAAGAATTGCAATGCATAAAATCAAATCTTTTTTTTTCAAAAAAAATGTTCCTTCAGAGCCGTTCATACACAAAATTTATAGTTTTAAAATTAATTTTACTACAATTATTACGATTTGGCAATACTGTCTCTATATTGCCAAATCGCTATATTTATTCTAATTGTACGTAATACCAATTGTGCATTCTAATACGTTAAAGCCACCAGTAAAAGGCCAGGATAATTGCCGGCAAAGCTTTTGGATTTGCGGAGGCCATGAGCTGCATGGAACATATATGAATTTACAAGAAATACTGAACCCAAGGGACTTCATTTGACTGTCAATCAAATCCTTATGCCTGAAAGCAACATCAAAAATCGTCGCATTGTTTTTACTCATCCGATATTCACCAATATCAACAATTGGTGAATCCTTTGTGTACTTAAATAAAACGGTAGAAGTTAAGATACCGTCATTAGCGACCAGGTCATAATTAATTCCATCGTCAGCGTAACCAACACCTTCAATCATTACAACCCGAAGTGTTTTTGAAGCATCCAAAAAATTGATGGATTCAACACATTTCGCAAATTCAGTATTACTAACACCAAGTAATTTAAAATTAGTAAATGCAATATTGGCTTTTCCATAAGCCTCGAATTCCCCGAGTTGATCGTCTTGTGAAAATGTTTGGTATGAAATAATATTCATCATAATAAAAAATGACAGGATTTTTATAGATTTTTTCATTGTAATTATTTTTTTCGCCTACTCTTTTTTACCGGTTTTTGGCTTACCCGTAGCATTTGGTACTGTCGCCGGCCTGGCTCTGCAGTAGCTTTAGCGCAACGAAACTGGCTACCAAATGATGCACTAAAACTACCTGCCGCTATTACCGTTACCATGAGAAAACCACCATGAAAAAAAAGTACTTTCCTGATTTTTTGCTGTTTCTATCAACAGGCTTTTAGTTGATTTTGCCCGCTTCAAAGAGCGTCGTTACTCAAAATTGAAGATGTAATACCAAAAAGTCATCAGGAAAAAAACATTTTAAAACGTTTTTTTCTTAAACTAGAAATCAATGATAGTATAAATAAACGAATGACCTTTTCAGAGACATATACCTGAAATTATTATTAATATCTATATTAACAGGAACTGAGAATCTGAGCTACGTATTGTTTACGCTGAAAATCAATTTTCGTCAGGCAATTAAATTTTTATAGAAAAAATCCATTTCCGGAAAACATCATAGAAAGTATTGTTTAGTAATTGAAGGAAAGTTCTTGTCCCCAATCTAGATATTATACCTGTATAAAAAAAAGATCAGCAAGACATATAAAATGCCCTGCTGATTGTTACTGAACCGAAAAGGAGAAATTTTCAGGCTAATAAATCGTTACTATTTTCTTTTTGCCCCCCATAGAAGGAATAACCCTACAATAGGTACCAGTACAGTTACAAAATACAATACCCTTTTGTTTGTTTTACTGACGGGTAGTTTACTGATCTCGTTGATCACATAAATGGCCAATACAAGAAATACTACAGCAGCGATTACCAGTATTAATTCTTTAGACATATTGATTGTTTTTAATTTGGATTTGTGTATTGCATATGATTGTGGCAAACTTCCCAACCGCAATCCGCCCAATGTTTACCATAGCAGGCTGGCGCAGAAACCAGGCAAACTCCGAATTGAAACCAATTCAATTTCTCAATATTATAGGCAACACAATCATGAATATTTCTAAATGTGCAACGTAAATTAGGGTTATATACTGGCCCCGGTCCGTTCTGGAATGATTGTTTAGAAGCAACCTGATCCCCTTTTACAGGATTTCCGTTAACAATGTTTTTTACATAAGCAACTTGATCATCCACCTCAATACTTATAAATCCTGAAAACCCAGCAGGATCGTTTTGCAGGATAGAATAGATGTTGTCGCTGCTTTTTGATGATTCCAATTTAATAAAGGCTTCACCAATCATAGTGTTTGTTTTAGTGTCAAAAATGGTTATTTTCCTTTTAAGCTTTGAATTCATAGAATATACATCACTGGCGGTTATTTTTATCCCATCCTTACCTTCCAGTATTACATCTTCGTTTTTAGGGATCACAAATTCAGCTTCCTGGCAAAATGCCTGCTGCATGCTGAAGAAACTAAAGGCAAGTGTTAGTGTAAGAAGTACTTTCTTTTTCATTTTTAAATAGTTTTACTACGTGCCTACTCTTTTTCACCGGTTTTCGGCTTATCCGTAACATTTGGTACTGTCGCCGGCCTGGCTCTGCAGTAGCTTTAGCGAAACGATACTGGCTACCAAATGATGCACCAAAACTACCTGCCACTATTGCCGTTACCTTGAGAAAACCACCATGTAAAAAAAGTACTTTCCTGATTTTTTGCTGTTTCTATCAACAGGCTTTGAGTTGATTTGCCCGCCTCAAAGAGCTTAATTATCCAAAATTGAGGGCCTTATTCCAGAAAGCCATCAGGAAAAAAACATTTTAAAACGTTTTTTTCTGACGATTAGAAATCGTTGATTTAAGAATGTGTTTGTAATTTGGAGGAATGGAAAAAACTGCTTGGGAGAAAGTATTAGAAATATGGGGGAGAAATTTTTATACGGAACCGATCTGGTTTTTCTTTATGCTAATTGCAATCTTTATTGGATTAAAGTTTTACAGAAAGGAGAAAAACTATTTCTATTTTATTTTATATACCATCTCAGGCCTTATACTGTTTCCAAGTCTCTTAGTTATTATCGGCAGCAACAAATTCAATAGCCGTCAAAAAACTTTATTTATTGAAACTTTTAATACAACATATTCTATAATTGAAATTTTTACTTTCTATTATTACTATTATTATATCATTAAAACAAAATCAATTCGTTTATTAATGAAATTTTGTTTTCTAATTGTCATTCTATTATCAATTGTATTTTTTTTAAAACTAGGAGATTCAGAAGTATTAACAAGTGAGCTAAATAGTTTTAGCTTTTTAATAAATTCTACCGAGTTTTTCTTTTTACTTTTGCCATGCCTAGTCTATTTTTATGAGTCATTTAATCTAAAAATTAATTTTATAAAGCCGTTAAAAGAAATTCCTTCTTTTTGGGTTTCAACTGGTTTATTTTTTTATATAATAGTTTCACTTCCCTTATTGTTGATTGGAAATAATTTAATCACTTATAACTTAAATATTTTTGATATAATGTTTAGTCTCCATTACTTATCGTTAAGTATTTTATTCATTTGTCTTTCAAAAGCATTCTCATGCAAAACACCTCTTATAACATAACAGTATTTTTACTTGTTACAACATTTTTAATTATGCTGATGGGGGCTTTTATCCTCACAATACTTTTCATACATCGAAAAAAACAAATAGCATTTCAGGAGAATATAAAAGAAATAGAAACAAACTATGAAAAGAATATTCTGCAAAGCCAACTTGAAATTCAGGAACAAACATTTCAGAATATTTCCCGCGAGATTCATGACAACATAAGCCTCTCACTTACACTTGCCAAATTGCATCTCCACACACTTGAATGGACAGATTTAAATAAAACGGTAGAAAAGGTAAACACTTCTATAGAACTGCTTACCAATTCAATTGCAGAACTCAGTGATATTTCCAAAAGCCTTAGTGCAAATATTATAATACAGCATGGTCTTCTGAAAGCGATCGATGATGAACTGCATCATATCCGTCAGACTGGTTTGTTTAGTGTAGCATTTGAATTATCGGGCACCCCTATCTATTTGGATAACCAAAAAGAACTGATCATTTTCCGCATTATCCAGGAATCATTTAATAATATCATTAAACATGCTGAGGCTCATCACACTAAATTGGACCTACATTATAATTTAGCTAACTTAATTATTACTATCAGCGATGATGGAAGGGGTTTTGATACTAAAATTTCTGGAATTAACCGGCAGGCAGGGCTGAAAAACATGGAAACAAGGATTATAATATTAAAGGGGGAAATAGAAATAAACAGCCAGCCCGGTAGTGGTACTGTTCTGATATTTAAGATCCCATTTGAATAACTATGGAAAAAAATAAAATTAGTAAAATAGCCCTTGCCGATGATCATGTGTTGCTGCGAAATGCGTTGGCTGCGCTGATTGATGGATTTGGTAACTGCCGGGTGGTTCACCAGTCTGGTACAGGCAGGGAATTAACAGCCCATATTCTCTCGGGCAATATACCAGATGTGGTAATATTGGATCTGAATATGCCGGATATGGATGGCTTTGAAACAGCGGCCTGGTTGCAGACACAGGTACCGCAAGTGCATGTTTTAATGCTGACCATGTATGATTCAGATCTCTCCCTTATCCGTTTGTTGCAGGCAGGTGTAAAGGGCTTTCTAAAAAAGGATATTCATCCTTCCGAATTAAAATTTGCTATCGAATCGGTTATTCACTCCGGTTACTATTATTCTAATCATACCACTGGCAAATTGGTAAACCTTTTTCGCCATAATGCGGATGGTAACAGCGGGCTTCAAAAAGCAATTTTGTCAATCCAGGAGTTACAGTTTTTAAAATTAGCCTGTTCTGATTTTACCTATAAAGAAATTGCCCAGCAAATGGGTTTAAATCCCCGTTCCGTTGATACACTGCGGGATCAGTTATTTATTAAGCTGGATGTAAAAAGCAGGGTAGGTTTGGCGATGGTAGCGATAAGGCAGGGAATAGTTACGTTTTAACCTAGGTTAAACCAGCCTGGAATTCATGTTAAATATAACAGTAAGTTTTCTACAAATTTTTTGCCGGTAAGGCGATAAGTCGGAAAGAAATTCAAAGTAGCAGATATAAAAAGAACGAAAAAGTATAATTAACGTATTTTCCCGCTGTTTCTTTGTAATAATTCATTTTACTATCGGAATTATACGATAGCTACAGTAAATACCGAAAATTGGAAAACCTGGAAAATTAAATCGCTTAAAATAGCTGCCCTATATAATTAAATACATGAAGTGGAAAGATGATGGAACCAAAAAATTCCCACTACCACAAAAAAGCGTTGACTAATAGTTGTAAACCGCTCTATAGGCATTGCAAAATCCGATGCCAAAAAGCCCTCTTTATTCCTCTTCAAAGCCTTTATACAAGTAATTTTACCTTTTAAGAATGAACAAAAGGCTGGTTTTCGCAAGAATTATTAATAAGTTCATTATTAACAGCCTTCGAAACATACCACTAGGCTATTTTAAGCAGTCCGGATCTAAATTTTATACCCTTTTTTTATTAACAG
>JANMLJ010000595.1:0-5887 GCA_031372465.1 Chitinophagaceae bacterium
CTTCCCGGCAAACAAACAGTGCCGGAACGACTCCATCATTACAAGGAGTTTGTGCATCGTTATACAGAGGAAAAATTAAATCAGCAGGCAGGCCGTTGTATGAATTGTGGTGTGCCTTTTTGCCACCATGGATGCCCGTTAGGAAATGTAATACCTGAATTTAATGATGCAGTTTATAAGCAGGATTGGAAAGAAGCCTATGATATATTAAGTTCAACGAATAATTTCCCGGAATTTACCGGAAGAATTTGTCCGGCACCATGCGAGACTGCCTGCGTACTAGGTATCAATCAACCGGCCATTGCCATTGAAGAAATAGAAAAACATATTATAGAAATCGCCTTCGATAAAGGATTTGTAAATGCCCGCAAACCTAATCTTCGTTCAGGGAAAAAAGTAGCCGTGATTGGATCCGGTCCGGCGGGATTAGCGGCTGCTGCGCAATTAAACTACGCAGGTCATCTGGTAACGGTTTTTGAAAGAGATGATGCGCCGGGTGGATTGCTACGGTATGGTATACCTGATTTCAAATTAGAAAAATGGGTAATTGACCGAAGAATCAAACTGATGGAAGAAGAAGGCATTGTTTTTAAATGCCTGGCAAATGTGGGAGTAAACGTCAATATCAACGATATATTAAGAGAATTTAACGCCATTGTTTTAGCCGGTGGAAGTACCTCTGCAAGAAACTTATTTATTCCAGGAAGAGAATTGAATGGCGTTCATTTTGCTATGGATTTTTTAAAACAGAATAACAAGAAAGTAGCGGGGCTAAACCCTACCCTTTCAATAAGTGGAGAAGGAGACATACATTCGATAGCTGAAAGTAATATGCTTTTTGAAGAAGTGATAGCAACCGGAAAAAATGTAGTAGTGATTGGTGGCGGTGATACCGGCAGCGATTGTATTGGTACTTCAAACCGCCAGGGAGCAAAATCTATAACGCAGTTTGAATTATTGCCAAAACCTCCGGCAGAAAGAAATGATTTTATGCCCTGGCCAGTTTACCCTATGTTGCTAAAAACAACCTCTTCACATGAAGAAGGCTCAACCCGTCAGTGGGCTATTGCAACCAAAGAATTTATCGGGGATGAGAAAGGAAATTTAAAAGCCCTTAAAATTGTAGATCTCGAATGGAAAATTATTGATGGCAGACCGGCTCAATTTATAGAAGTGCCAGAAAGTGAAAGAGAAATCCCTTGTGAGTTATCATTACTAGCTATGGGATTTGTACATCCACAGCATATAGGTTTACTAACTGATCTCGGCATCGGACTTGATGAACGGGGAAATATAAAAGCTACAGAAAAAGACTACCGCACAAATATCTCCAAAATCTTCACGGCCGGCGATATGCGCCGTGGCCAAAGCCTGGTAGTTTGGGCCATTTCTGAGGGCAGAGAATGCGCCAGAAAGGTCGACGAATTCCTAAATAACAATCTCACCACATTAGAGGCAAAAGACAATTCCCTTAGGTTTCAAATTGGGTAAGAGGTCTAAATTTCATTTATTTACCGAGGCTGTTAAAAGCTAAATATTGCCGGTCCACAGGACCCTGAGGGGAAGACGGATTTACCCACCGAAGCATTAGCATAGGAGGGAAGTCGGGAAGAAAATAGTATGTCTTGAATTTCAATTCTTACCGTCTTATTGCCTTACCGGCATTTATTTTTGAATTTATTTTTTGGACAAACTCGAGATAATTTATATTTTTTAGAATATTTTATTTATTTTTTCATCATTTTATTGACAAATTATCAATAACTAACAAATGTTATTGCTATATTTTTATATATTTGATTGAATTAATTCAAATTATTTATTTTTTTAATGTTTACTAAAAATTAAGCTTATGAGTACAGTAAGAGCAAAACAGATCCTACCATTCGTTCTTCTGGTTGCGATTGCTATTATTGCCATGTTTGTGAAACCCACGGCTGACTATGTGCCTGGGGCAACAGATCCCCAGTATAGTCCATCAGATATTGCCTGGGTGTTGGTTTCAACAGCGCTGGTGTTTCTTATGACACCGGGTCTTGCTTTTTTCTACGGTGGTATGGTAAACAGAAAAAATGTGATCTCAACAATGATCAAAAGTGTTGTTGCAGCCGGTATTGTTGGCGTATTATGGGTGGTTTGCGGATTCAGCCTGGCTTTCGGAGAATCAGTAAATGGCTTTATTGGAGATCCCTCCACCTATGCTTTTTATCATGGTGTAAAATCTGGCGCTGCCTGGCCTTTAGCCAATACCATTCCACTCTCCCTATTCTCTTTATTTCAACTGATGTTTGCTATCATTACTCCGGGCCTTGTAGTGGGTGCAGTTGCAGAACGTATTCGTTTTACTTCCTACGTTTTGTTCATCGTGCTTTTTTCTCTTCTTGTATATGCACCCGTTGCACATTGGAGCTGGCATCCTGAAGGGTTTCTTGCAAAAATGGGGGCCTGGGATTTTGCCGGTGGTACTGTTGTTCATATTACTGCTGGCTGTGCGGCATTAGCTGGTGCTATGGTATTGAAAAGAAGAAAATCACATTTAGAAAAAAAGGAAATACCACCTGCTAATGTTCCCTATGTTTTAATTGGAACCGGACTTCTTTGGTTTGGCTGGTTTGGATTTAATGCAGGCTCTGCGGTGGGTGCCACACCATTAGCAGTAAACGCTTTTGGAACTACTACAACGGCTGCATCTGCTGCAGGATTGGCCTGGATGTTCTTTGATGTTATCAAAGGCAAAAAACCATCTGTACTTGGTTTTTGTATCGGTGCCGTTGTTGGCCTGGTTGCTATTACTCCAGCAGCTGGATTTGTTGGCATTCCCCAAAGTATTATTATTGGTCTAGTTGGTGCGTTGGTTTCCAATATTGCAGTAAGTATCAAACAAAGATCTAAAGTTGATGATATGCTGGATGTATTTCCCTGTCATGGTTTAGGTGGTATGGTTGGTATGTTGCTTACCGGGGTATTCGCTAACACAGCTGTACATGGTATAAAAGACGGACCACAGGGATTGTTTTATGGCAACCCGGATTTCTTCTTCACACAGTTAAAAGCAATGGCAATAGTTGCCGTATATAGTTTTTCTGTTTCTTATGGTATTTTCAAGTTCATCAACTTCTTAGTTCCCATGAGAGTGAGTGAAAAAGATGAAGAAGAAGGGTTGGATGCATCACAGCATGATGAAAAATATTTCCAGGGCCATTTACTGGTAAACACCAACGGAACAGTTGAAGAAAAAGAAATTAAAGTTTAAGTAAATAAAATCGAAAAAGGCACTGCTTACCCCGATAAATATCGGGAGGAACAAACTTCTTGCAAAAGGTTATTCCTGCGGTGCCCTTTTCTTAACAATTAAAATGTAATACAATGTTACACAAAATTTTTGTGGCAGCCATAGGCATGCTTTCATTTATCGTATCAAATGCTCAAATAGCAGCAGTAATTAACCCGTCAGACTCCGTAGCTACCAATCCGGAAGAAGCTAAAAAAGAACCAACATTAACCATTAGTGGTTCAATGGATGCTTATTATAAGAATGATTTCGCCAATACAAAAGCAAATAGCTTTACCAGTTTTACTCAAACCCATAATTCATTTTCCCTGGGAATGGCTAGTGTAAAATTGGAACAAAAAGGTGGAAAAGTTGGGGCAGTAGCTGATCTTGGATTTGGTCCCCGGGCTAAAGATTTCTCTTATAATGACAATGGCATTACACAAGCCATTAAACAACTTTATATAAGCTACTCACCGGCCGACTGGTTAAAATTTACATTAGGAACATGGGCTACACATGTGGGCTATGAATTATTAGATCCACAACTGAACCGTAACTATAGTATGAGCTATATGTTTACCAATGGACCTTTTTCACATACAGGTATGAAAGCAGAAATAACCAAAGGCAAGCATGGTGTAATGATTGGGCTTTCCAATGCAACTGACTATAGAACTCCACCAGACGGTAAGATCAATAAAAAATTCCTGCTTGCGCAATACACATTTGCTCCATCAGATAAGGTCAAATTTTATCTTAATTATGTAAATGGTCAAAATCCTGATACCTCAAAAGTAAATCAGTTTGATGCGGTAATTACTGCTAAAATAAGTGACAAGTTCAATATTGGTTATAATGGCACCATTAGTTCTACCAGGGCTTGGGATAGTAAAAAGAAAATTAACGTTGAAAGTCAGTCCTGGTGGGGCAATGCCTTGTACCTGAATTTCGATCCACAGCCATGGTTTGGACTTACACTACGTACGGAATATTTCAGCGATAAAAATAATTTGAAGATAACCGTCAATCCTAATGGCTGCAATATTTTTGCAACCACTTTATCAGCCAATTTTAAATCGGGCGGATTTACATTCATCCCCGAATTCCGTTTGGATAATTCAAATAAAGAAACGTTTATTAATAAGAGTGGCGGCGGAAACAAAGCTGCAGGTAATTTTCTTTTTGCTGCTATATATTCGTTCTAATATACAATGTTGGGAAAGTAAGATTTTCATATGGCAAGCAATCGTTAACCGCCCTCCGTTTCTACGGGGGGCTTTTTTTACAAACGAAATAAGAAATAATTCTTTGTATTCCTTTGCAGTCTTTGCTCCTTTGCTTTCTTTGCGTGAAATGTATTTAAACTAATGGCTCCTGCTGGCTCAAACAATGAAAACTACCCAATCCCCAGATAATATCTATAGAATCAATACCAACCACTTTTCTCCCCGGAAAGCAATCCTGAATTATCTGCATCGCCTTTTCATCTCTTGCCGAACGAAAAGTTGGAACAATGACTGATTTATTGGCAATATAAAAATTGGCATACGAACAGGGAAGCCGTTGCTCTTCGTAAATGAGTTCATCAGGCATTGGCAACTCAACAATATTCAGTTGCTTGCCATTTAATAACCGCATTGCTTTTAATTGCCGGAGATTATGGTGAAGCAATGCATAATTCTCATCATTTTTATTTTCTTCTATCACTGTAATCACCGTGTCTTCATTAACAAACCTAACCGTATCATCAATATGCCCATCGGTATCATCGCCGATAATTCCTTCATCTACCCAAAGCACCTGCTCCATTCCATAATAGTTACAGAGATATTGTTCAATCTGCTCCTGGTTCAACTGAGGATTACGATTAGGATTCATTAAACAAGCGGTGGATGTCATCACTGTTCCTTTTCCATTAAACTCTACTGAACCACCTTCCATAATAATACCGGGATTGAAAACAGGTATATCAAAATGTTTTCCAATCAAAGTTGGCACCAAATCATCCAGATCAAATGGCGGATATTTATTTCCCCATGCATTATAATTCCAGTCAACAATTACTTTCTTTTGTAAAGCAGCAGGGTTAATTAAAAAAGCCGGACCATGATCACGGCACCAGGCATCATTGGTAGGATTAAAAAAGAATTCAACCTTTGATAAATCAACATGCTCTTTTTCTAACTGATTAAGGGCAAATAATTTCATGGCTTCATCAACAACATTAATGCGCACCAATTCCCCTTTTGCCAGCTCTTTAATAAACTTAACATAAGAAGGAAAAATTGTATGAATCTTTCCCGGCCAGGAAGCTTCCTTATGCGGCCAGCTGAGCCAGGTAGCTACATGGGGAGCATATTCTGCGGGGAAATAGTAGCCAGAATTTTTAGGATAGTCCGTAAGTCCGGGAGACAGAAAGTCGGAAAGCTTTTGCGTACTCAAATTATAAGCGTTTTATTTTAACGAATTGCGTAAAGCATTAATCATTACCAGGATCTCTTCACACATATGATAAATTTTATCAAAATTATCGTCAGAAATGTAACCTCTTCTTTTTGCCAAAAAAATACAGCCTACTACTTCAATAGCCGATCGTAAAGCAATTCCAAGAAA
>JANMLJ010000164.1:0-3902 GCA_031372465.1 Chitinophagaceae bacterium
CTCCTTTGGATGAGCAAACAAATATATTGCGGGTGAAAAAATCAATAGAAAATTTTACCAAAGAGAAAAAAATTGAATCCGTTCAATTGAAAGAACTACTTGAAAGGGGGAAGAAAACATTACTGGAAGAAAGAAATAAAAGAATTCGTCCGCTATTAGATGATAAAATTATTCTTGGTTGGAATGCATTGATGAACACCGCTTGCAGCAAAGCCTTTGGGGCAACAGGAAATGAAGAATACCGGCAACTAGCTGTCGGCAATATGGATTTTTTGCTTAATAATTTTCGTGGAAAAAATTTAGTTGAGTTTCATCATACCTGGAAAAACGATACAGCAAAGTATCCGGCATTTTTGGATGATTATGCTTTTCTTATACAAGCATTAATTTACCTGCAGGAAATAACGGCCGATACAAAATGGCTACTACAGGCCAAAGCGTTTACAGAATATGTTATAGAAAACTTCCTGGAAGAAGAAACCGGTTTTTTTTATTATACTCCTGCAGGTCAACAGGATGTTATTTTAAGAAAAAAAGAAGTTTATGATGGTGCTGTGCCTTCCGGCAATTCGGTGATGGCTTATAATCTTCATCATCTATCCATTTTATTTGACAAAAAAGAGTGGGAAGATCTGTCTATTAAGATGATCTATGGAGTCGGTAAAGCGATCGCCCAATACCCAACTTCTTTTGGCAATTGGGCCTGCTTATTGCAGGAAATGATTGCCGGAACGAATGAAATTGCGGTTGTTGGAACAAATCTTTCACTTTTTTTTGAGGAACTGAAAGATTTTTATATCCCACACAGGGTGTTAATGGCTACCAATTCAGCCGGTTCTACGTTTCCTTTATTAGTTGAAAAACCAGTTACCAATAAATCAACCATATATCTATGTAGCAAATACACTTGCCTAAATCCCGTATTTTCCGCAAAAGAGCTTATAACGCTGATAAACAGCCCTCAAAATAGTAATAAATTTTAGGGTAATACAATAAACAAGACACCGATACCGTTTGAAATTTTACCTCGGAATGTACGCTTTGATTAGAAAAAATAAATCTTAACCTTGTGTCAGAAAATAGCTCAAAACATTATATTTGCCCAGTACCTTTTTAAGTGTATCAGTATGAAATTGAAAAACCTTTATCTCACCGTTATTTCAGCCGCTTGCATGTTGCTTATGGCTGGTTGCGGAATTTTAGGAAAGAAAGACGGAAAGGGCGGAAGCCTTCCTAATGATGGTCAGGTACATGGTGTTGTACCATCAGGAAAGTACACTCTTCCTAAACCTCCTGGTATGGTATATATTCCTCAGGGAACTTTCCATATGGGTCCAAGCGATGAGGATCCTGCTTATGCCTTTAGTGCACGTAACCGTTCTGTTTCAATAAGCGGTTTCTGGATGGATGCCACAGAAATTACCAATAATGAATATCGTCAGTTTGTACTTTGGGTTCGTGATTCAGTTGCTGCCCGTAAGCTCGGGTTTGTAAAAGCAGGAGCGGATGGAGTTGAATATGTGGATCAGAAAAAAATGCAATCGTTTAAATGGAGCGATCCTAAATCAATAGAACAACTTGGAAATACAGATTTAATACTTACACCGGAGGACAGGATAAATGGCAAAAAGGAATTAGATGCTACCAAATTTATCTATCACTCTGAGATACATGACCTGAAAGAGAATGCAAAAAGAGAAAATGCCGGTAAACCAAGGTCAAAATTTATTATCAAAAAAGATACTCCCATTGCTCCGGATACATTGGCCTGGATACGCGACTTCGCTTATTCTTACAATGAACCAATGACCAGAAGATATTTTAATCATCCTGCTTTTGGTAATTATCCTGTAGTGGGTGTAAACTGGAAACAGGCAACAGCATTTTGTGAATGGAGAACACATCTTTTAAATAGTTTTTTAGATAGTAAGAAAAGAGCACAGGAATCAGACTTCCGGTTACCTACTGAAGCTCAGTGGGAATATGCAGCCCGTGGCGGTCGTTCACAATCTATGTTTCCATGGGGTAACTATTACCTCAGAAATAAAAAAGGATGTTTAATGGCCAATTTCAAGCCAGGCCGTGGTAATTATCCTGAAGATGGTGGATTTTATACAGTACGTGCCGATGCTTACTGGCCTAATGATTATGGTTTGTATTGTATGGCTGGCAATGTTGCAGAATGGACATCAAGTATATTTTATGAAGGCCGGAATAATTTTCAGCATGATATGAACCCGGATGTTCGCTGGAATGCAAAAGATGATGATCCCCCTCTGATGAAACGTAAAATAATTCGCGGTGGTAGTTGGAAAGATGTTGGTTATTATCTGCAGACAGGTACCAGTACCTATGAGTACCAGGATTCAACCAAATCTTATATTGGCTTCAGAACCGTAATTGATTTACCCGCTGCAGCAAGTAAAGGCGGCAAAAAATAAAATTAATTTAGTTAACCATCATACAATTAGTAATTTTTTTGAAAGAGCAGTAAAACAAGCCCTGCTTGATCATTTTCTTCCAGATAATTTATATTCAATCTAAAACCTTTTAAAAAATCCAATTTTATGGCAGCAGCTATTCCTTCCAGAGTTAGTAAATGGGTAGACGTAGGCGTTTCTTTTGGCGCAGCATTAGTAATCTGGGGTGCACTCAGAAAAATTACCCACGCAGGAGATGCAGACATGTGGTTGTGGATCGGTTTAACTACCGAAGCAGTCATTTTTACTTTATATGGTGTTTTATATGCCGTTTATCCTGCCGTTAAAGAAGCCGGTCATGACGAAGAGCAGTTTTCTGTTACTGGTGCTAAGACAAGAGCAGCATTTGGAGCTATGGATAAAATGCTGGAAGAATCCGATATTAATCCTGATACGATGAAGCGCTTAGGTGAGGGCTTTAAACAGTTGAATACAACTGTTACAGGGTTAAATGGTATTACTGATACAGTTGCCGCCACTGGCGAATTTGCTGCCAAAACAAGAGAAGTTACTGTTCATTTAGATAAAGTGAAGGATGCTTATATGTCTGCCGCTTCTTCAGTAGGTGCATTCAACAATGCAACCGAAGGGGCTAAGCATTTTCATGATCAAATACAGGTATTGACTAAAAATTTGTCATCTCTTAATACTATTTATGAGTTGGAACTGCAGGAAAGTAATAACCACCTTAAGGCACTTAATGCTTTCTATGGTAAGCTTTCTGAAACTTCAACTTCTATGTTGAATAGTGCTCAGGATGCGAAGAAAGTACAGGAGCAGATTGGAAGCCTTGCTATCAACCTGGGAAAACTAAATGGCATTTATGGCAATATGCTGACTGCTATGCAGGGGCGTAGCTAAACTTAAATGTGAAGATACCATTACCGATATCCATGATTGAAAGAAGAAGTCATTATTACTAAATTAAAAACCACTAATCTTCATGTCTTTACCTAAAGAACCCCGGCAGAAGATGATCAATATTATGTATCTGGTGTTAACAGCTTTGTTAGCACTGAACGTATCATCGGAGATCCTCAATGCCTTTAAAACCGTAAACCGCAGCTTAGAGAATACTAATAACACGGTAAATAATTCTACTACCACGATCATGAAATCGCTGGAAGAGAAAAAAACTGAATCTGCAACAGCTGAAAGAGCTAATATCTGGTATCCTAAAGCCGAACAGGTAGTAGCTACCTCAAAAGCTTTATATGATTACCTTGGATCGTTGAAAACGAAGATTTTTACTCTTGCCGGCGGAAGTACAACTGATCCGACACAGCATTTCAAAGAAGACAATCTTGACATTGTAACTAAATTAATGGTAAGGGATGGCGAAGGAAAAAAGCTTTTTGCAGCCCTTGCAAAGTATAAAACAGATATTTTGGGAATTGACTCTTCTATCAAAACAGAGTTTGA
>JANMLJ010000165.1:0-2968 GCA_031372465.1 Chitinophagaceae bacterium
CCGGTAACTACACAATTGTTAAATACACTCACTTTTAAAGAAGGGGTTGGTAAAAACGATACAACATTTAAAGCAGCTTTTCCTTTTGTGCAAACTCCCTGGAGAGGATTTACAGGCGCTGGCTACACAGGTCCAAAAAGTAATATTTTTGGTGGAAACTTAGGCTTGTCGCCTGATCCAATTCCCTTTGTAGCTTTTCCAAGCCCATTCAAGTCATCTACTACTTTCCATTACAAGCTTAATAAGGATGCAACGGATATAACCATCGTTATTATTGATGCTTTGGGAAGAAAGATTGCAAATATTAAGGAAGCAGCCAGAACAAAAGGTGATTACTATGTATCATTCGGTAAAACCAACCTTGCTCCAGGTGTATATTACGCCAGGTTATATGTTGATGGTGTAAAATCAACCACCGTTGGAATAGTAAAAACAAATTAATAATAAAAAAATAAGCCGGGAATTACACGGATTTGCTTGAATAATTCAGATCATTTTTGTTCAGAAGAGTAATTACAGGCAAATAAAGCAAGACGCAAGAAATATTTTGTTAAAAGGAGAACCAAAGTTCTCCTTTTTTCGTATTTATTTAAACACTTTACAAAATGAAAAAAAATTTAACCCTTCTTCCAGTTGTTGCTTCATTTTTTTTATTTGTTTCTGTAACAATTTTAAATAGCTGCAATAGCAGCGAAGCAAAACTAAAATCATATGTCGATAATCAAAATCCATTAATCATTCCTGAGTTGTTAGAACGCAAGGGTGAACTTGCCACGGCCACAGAATGGAAAAAAACCCAGGAAAAAACAAGGGAGTTAAAGGAGAAACTAAACGTAAATCCGACGGATATAAAAACACGCCTGCAATTGGCTACTATTTTCATTACGGAGCAACGCATTACCGGTGAACATCACTATTACTATCCAGCCATTGAAAAAATACTCAATGGGGTATTAAGTCTTGATCCTAAAAACTTTGAAGCAAACGTTTATAAATCTTCGCTTAGAATGAGTCAGCACCAGTTTGCCGATGCAAAAAAGATTGCTGAAGAAGCAAAGAGCATTAATCCTGACAATGCATATGTGTATGGTATTTTGGTTGATGCCAATGTGGAACTGGGCAATTACGAAGAAGCCATTGCTAATTCTGATAAGATGCAGGCTTTAAAACCATCGTTGGAAGCTTATTCAAGAGCCAGTTATTTACGGGAGATTTATGGCGATTATCCTGGTGCAATAGCAGCAATGAAATTAGCTGTACAGGCTGGTTTGCCCGGCAGCGAGCCACAATGCTGGAGCAGGAATGTATTGGGAGATTTATATTCAACTACCGGTAAGCTGACAGAAGCTAAAAGTACTTTTGAAGAAAACTTATACATGCGCCCCAGTTATGCACCCAGTATGGCCGGACTTGCAAAGGTTGAAACAAAAATGAAAAATTATAACAGGGCAATTGCTTTACTTGATTCTGCAATTGCGATTATGCCACTATCATCTTTTGAAGAACAGAAAGCGGATATATATGTTGAAATGGGTGATGGTAAGAAAGCCATGAATAAATATGCTGAAGTTCAACAACTGCTTGTCGCAGATGCAAACTCGGGCCATCATGCAGTTTCATTGGAATTAAGCAGGAGCTTTATTAAAACCAATCAATGGGACAGCGCAAAAAAGTATGCCATGTTGGAATACGCCATACGTCCTAAAAATATTGATGTGAATAATGAAATGGCCTGGATAGCTTACAGCCAGAACGATATTGCGAAAGCAAAAGAATATTTAAGAGTTGCAGAGAGTACCGGCAGCAAAAACCCCGAAATGTTGAAAAGGGCTGCTGCAATTAATAAAAAATAATTCTTTATTAAAGTTATTAATCGTCAGAGTTCCCAACTCTTAACAGGTGCATCTATATTAAAAAAATATTACCCTTCCGGAAAACAACAGTATAAAACCAGGCTTGACCTGGTTTTATACTTTTTAAGAGGTGGCAACTATTTCAATCGATAGCGGGCAATTTGTCTACATTCTATTCTTTTAATAAGGATTTAAAACTAAAAGACCGCATTTTTCGTAAGTGCTATTGAAATCTTCCTTTAACTAACTTAACAGCTGCAGTAAAATAGCTACATGAAGCAAATTGCTTTATATATCCTTCTCTTTTCTTACAGCATGGTCCTATTGAAGCCGGTAACTCCCTATATTTCGGATGCGGTTGCACATATTTTTTATTATACCAGTCACCTGGCAACCGTTCACTACGAAAACGGAAAGATGCATGTACATAAGGAACTGAAGGAAGATGCCAAAAAAAGCGGGTCTTCCAAAGAAACCCCGGCATCAAAAAAAGAAAATTCAGCAAACGATCATATCGCCATAAAACAAAAACAACCAGCAGGAGTTTTATCGGAAACTATATCATATCATTTAGCACCTGCTTCAATGCTTCTTACTAATTACCTGCCGGTAGAGTATCTCCCTCCCCGTGCCTGATCTATTTCCTGTCCATCTGTATTACAAGCACTAAAAGTTTACCTGTTTTATTAAACAGAGAGAACAAAGTTCTTTTTTACAGCACATTAAATAATATCAAAGTAAAATATTAATTAGTCTTATGTATTCTTTGCGCAGCCTTTTCTTTGCGTCTTTGCGTGAAATGTATTGGGCTGTTTAATTTATCATATTGGTATAATCAGACATAAAAATTATTATCATGCAAAAGATAATCAGGTATATCCTTGCAATAGGTATACTGATAGCAGTAGTTTTATCCAACCCGGCAAAGGCTCAAAATACAATTAAAGGAAAAGTGGTGGATGCCATCAGCAGACAACCCCTGGAATCTGTATCTGTTACAGACAGTAAAATACAAACGGAAAGAACAACTACTGATCAAAATGGAAATTTTATTTTAAAATCAGGTACTGAACTGCAGTTTTCAGCCATTGGCTACAAAACAATAACCAGCATGG
>JANMLJ010000660.1:0-5374 GCA_031372465.1 Chitinophagaceae bacterium
GGATTGGATAGATGAACACAGATTATTTTGATAAATCAAAAATCTGGATTTCTGCGTAGCAGAAAAAGCCCCGCCTGAATGACTCAGTCGGGCAAGTGTGTTCATCCGTTTAGTCAGTGTATCCGTGTGTAAATAAAGGCAAGTAGAAACGCTGGATCTACCAGAGGGGTTGGGGGAAATGCAATTCCAAAAGATCTTTACTTCACTATAAAATTTCCCTTATAATCCTTGATAATTGAATACGCTTTTTCCAGGTAGGGCTTTTCTGTATAAGCATTCTCAAACACATGAACCCAGAAACGAAGCTCAGTATACCAAATAATAGGTTTTGAAATACCATCCTCAAAATTATCGGCATGCCCCGCGGCCAGAAAATCCATTTCATAAGCATTATAAGTATGCTTAAGTAACGAGAGTAATGTATCCGGATTACTGTCGGCAAACTTTTTACTTAATTCAATTATATAGTGCAATGAATCAGTCAATGAATCGCCTGATCCACGGTTTCTGATTTGTAACAATACAAGGCTATCGCTCTGCACACCCAATTTCCTGTTTTGATTCATCCCCTTCTTATTTTCCGGGTTCATGGGAGATGAACAGGAATAGGTGGTAATAATAGCAACAAGTAAAAAAATATAGCAATAATACAATGACAGACTACTACTATTTTTCATGTACTTATTTTTTATTTTATTAACCACCCCGCTTTCTACGGGGCAAGCTATGGAATTCGCTTTAAAATTTTTTTTTAGGCTTCCGTTTCTATCAATAAAAAAGACACCTTAATTAAATAAAAAATTACGCTACTGATGGTATGTTACTCTCTCCTTCCGTATGAATTAAGTAAATTTTTGAAACCAATAGTAAAGGCCGGAAATATAATTTCATGGCTAATGCTTAACCTCCGCTACATCTTTCGGATTATGCTTATGCTGAAAAAAGATTGCAAACAAAACAGCGATCACTAATGCATAGATAGCAAAACTGAGCCAGATGCCCTGCCATTCTCTTCCCCCACCAGGAGCGGTATAGTATTTATCAATGACAAAGCCACTTACTTTGCTGCCAAGAAATGCTCCTACCCCATTGGTCATCATCATAAATAATCCCTGTGCACTGGAACGGATGGAGGGATCTGTGGTAGTCTCTACAAATAAAGATCCGGAGATATTAAAAAAGTCGAATGCCATTCCATACACAATACAGGAAAGAATGATCATCCATAATCCGTCTGCCGGGTTGCCATATGAAAATAAAGCAAAGCGCAGCACCCAGGCCAGCATAGATATCAGCATCACTTTTTTAATACCAAAACGCTTCAGGAAAAAAGGAATAGCCAGTATAAAAACAGTTTCTGAAACCTGTGATATAGATAAAATAATGGTTGAATATTTTACTACAAATGAATCGTGGTACTGTGGTACATTTTTAAAATCATCCAGAAAAGTATCGCCATACATATTGGTCAACTGCAAAGCAGCACCCAAAAACATAGAGAAAATAAAGAAAGCCGCCATTTTATAGGTTGAAAAAAGCTTAAATGCTTTTAAACCCAATTGTTCAATCAGGGATGCTTCTTTTGAAATGGATTTTTGTGGCGGGCATTTGGGTAAGGTAAATGAAAAAATGCCTAATACGATGGCACCGACAGCCCCAATAATAAATTGGTTGGTATTTGCTTTACTGCCTGAAAGGTTAGTAACCCACATGGCGGCTATAAAACCTATAGTTCCCCATACCCGAATGGGAGGAAATACTTTTATTACATCATAATTATTATTCTTTAGAATAGTGTACGCAATAGAATTAGATAAGGAAATCGTAGGCATGTAACAGATCATAGCCCCAAAAATCGCATAGTACAATGTGTTAGCATCGTGCACTTGCGTTACATAAAACAAAAAGCAACCATACAGGATATGCAGGATGCCATAGAGCCTTTCGGCATTTATCCATTTATCGGCGATAATACCTGTAAGGGCAGGCATAAACAAAGAAGATAGCGCCAACGTGGAAAAGATAGCGCCAAACTGAACCCCGGTTCCCATGTTATTGGTAAAAAAGTACGTAGCAATAGTTATCAACCAGGCGCCCCATACAAAAAACTGCAAAAAGCTTACTATAGTCAATCTTAATTTAATACCCATACACCTGTTTTTAAGTTATAAAAGCAATCAAAAGGGAAGATAAGGATTTTAGGGACTTTAACCGCAGAGGCGCGGAGACGCAGAGCAATTAAACAGCCTTTTGAACCACTAAGGCACTGAGACACGGAGGCACGGAGAATACATATTATATCCCTCCTTTTTCTTCTTTGTGTCTTTGTGCCTCCGTGTCTCAGTGTTTCAAAACTTCTCTATTCAAGTCGTAACTTTGTATCCAGCAAATTGTTAAATTGAAACATGATAACTACAACCGATATATCCGACGACCCGATAGCAATCAAGTTGAAACATATAGCCGAAAAAGTAAAGTCTGGTCAACGAATCACCGATGAAGATGGATTATTACTTTTTGAAAAAGCAAGTCTTGGTTTTGTTGGCAGCCTGGCCAATGAAGTACGTATCAGAAAAAACGGAGAAAAAGTTTACTTCAACCGCAATTTTCATATTGAACCAACCAATGTATGTGTGTTCAGTTGTAATTTCTGTTCGTACAGCAAACTATATGCAAAAAGAGAAGAAGGATGGGAACTGAGTGTCGAACAGATGCTGCATATCGTAAAAAAATATGATGGACAACCGGTTACTGAAGTACATATTGTTGGCGGGGTTCATCCCAAAATGGATTTGCAATTTTTTGCTGACCTGCTAAAAGCAATAAAAGCACATCGTCCTGATTTGCATATCAAAGCATTTACTGCCGTAGAATATGATTATATGTTCCGCAAAGCAAAAGTAAGTGTGGAAGAAGGATTAAAATTTTTAATAGCAGCCGGGTTGAACAGTATCCCCGGTGGAGGCGCAGAAATTTTTCATCCGGAGATCAGGGAAAAAATATGTGCGGATAAAGTCGATGCGGATGGCTGGTTATTGATACATGAAACAGCGCATCGGTTAGGATTGCATTCGAACGCCACCATGCTTTTTGGTACTATTGAAAAATATGAACACCGCATTGACCATATGAGAAGGTTGAGAGAATTGCAGGATAAAACAAATGGATTCAATACATTTATTCCTTTAAAATTCCGCAATAAGGACAATGATATGAGTTATGTACCGGAGAGTTCAGTTGTAGAAGATATGAAGACCTATGCGATTGCCAGAATTTATTTAGATAATTTCCCGCACCTAAAAGCCTACTGGCCGATGCTGGGAAGGCAGAATGCACAACTCTCCCTTTCCTTTGGAGTGGATGATATTGATGGAACAATTGACGATACCACGAAAATTTATAGCATGGCTGGTTCGGAAGAACAAACACCTTCGATGACAACGGCAGAATTGGTGACGTTAATAAAACAGGCAAAGAGAGAACCGGTGGAAAGAGATACTTTATACAATGAAATTAAGAATTACAGGATTCCTGATGCGATGGAAAAAGATGCAAACAGTCTGTTAAATTAAATACAGCTACACAATAATTTTATTATTGTTTCAGAATAAGGTTAGATTTAGTATCTAAACTATATGATATGAAACAAATTAAATCACTAATAGCGTTTTGTTTGTTCTACATTTTAGCCTCCACAACCATACATGCACAAAGTATTTCCTTTGCCAGTAATTACTCGAATCGATCGGTCACCTTAATAAGCGGTTATTATACTAAAAGTGTTTTGGTAAGTACTCTTCTCGCTGACAGGGTTGGCGATATGTCGCCTGTTATTGGTACCGCTGCATGGTTAGACAGCGGACGGCAGTTACAGTGCCGGTCATTTATGGAGTTCAATTACCTGACTTTACCGAAGACGATTCTTGATAACCCTTCAACTATTATTTCCGCAGAATTAATATTATTTCCGTTGCAGGTAGTTTTTTCCGAATCTGATGTAGATAAACCAAGTAAGTTTATTGTAAGGCGTGTATTGGAAACATGGGAGGATTCGTCAACGTTGTGGATGAACCAACCGGCTGCTGATCCAGCCAGCCAGGTCGTAAAAGTAATTAAGAAAAATCAAAAAAATGATCCTGTTAGTGTAGACGTCACCAGACTTGTAAAGGACATGATCCGTTACGGCAATAAGGGATTTATGATAAGCCAGGAAAACTCACCAGAAAAATCGATGGCATTAGGTCAACTATTCGCCTCACCAAAAAATGATGATGAGAACCTTCATCCCCTGCTTATTATTACATATCCCCCTGAATATAGACCGATGCGAGGGTATGAAACAGTCAAATCAGCGAGTCAGTTACTATGGGAACTCAATAATAGAATGCAACAGGATGGCGTGTATCAGCAGAAAGGGAGAACGGCACCTGTTACAACAACAGTACCTGTTCAAAAAACAGAACCTGTTATGCTTACTAAACCTATTAAAGAGTAGTAATCAGTAAAAGAATTCCCGGTCAAACAAGATGACTACTTATCGCTAAAAAAAAGCAGGCCCGTTCAGAAGAACAAACACCTTCTATGACAACGACAGAATTGGTGACGTTAATTAATTCGGCGAAGAGAGAGCCGGTGGAAAGAGATACGCTTTATAAAGAGATAAAAAATTACAATAGGGCTAATTCGGAGATGAATTGAAACTTATTTCAAACTCAGCTGAGCATAATAAGGATGTTCAGGGTTTACAATCAATTCATGCCGCTGTGGATGAATCAAAACGTCCATTTCTTCCATTGGTATAGCACCCAGTAATGATTCATTACTTCCGTATAAAACCATAGCACTACAAGTAGCTGTTCTGTTTTTAAATTTTACAGTTATCGGGCCAACTACATCAAATTCTTTTATACTGCCATCGCCTAAAATCGCTTTCCTTTTTTCGATAAATGGCAGATTTAATTGCTCCTGAACTGTCTCCGTTATTCCCATCATATAAGCTCCACTATCGACAAGCATATTCACCGTCATTTTCTTAACTTCATCTACCCCAATAACATTTCTTTTAGCTAATACTTCATCTATGGAATTTATTAAAGTAATATCTGCATATGTTAACACCATAAATAATTTTTTTCATAAATTTAAACAAAAAATAACAGAAAAGAAAGATATTAAACCCGGATACACTATAAAATATGACAAAGTAAACAACTCTATCAATGAACAAGAAATAGAGCTTACCCCTTTGTTAAATTAATTTTATATATACAAAATGCAATTGCTTTTCAAATTGTATGTATATTCTGTAACCTAAAGAACTTTATGAAATACAATAAATCACCCTGGGGATATTGTTTGTTATTCATTTTGTTTT
>JANMLJ010000662.1:0-6234 GCA_031372465.1 Chitinophagaceae bacterium
TAATAACTTCGGTAGAGAAGAATTGACGTAGTCGACTCCCTTCTTTTCTCTTTCTCTCCTTTAGTCTCTTAGCTTTATTTCTCTTCTCCCGTTACACCCGGTATATTTTTACCGAAGTTATTAAACACCCTATGAATGCCCTCCTTCATAAAAGGCACTTTAAAATTAATGAGCATTCCATGCTTCAGATTTAATAATGATAAGTGGGTATGAATTTGGTTAAAATATACCGGGGGTAACGGAAAAACGGACTTTAGCTCAAGAACCAGTTTATCCTCTATAAGCAAATCAATTTTGTAAGCGTCTTTTATAAATAATTCATCATATTTGATAGGTAGCAAAAACTGTCGTTGGACTTTTAACCCTGGTTTGGTTAATTCGTAATACAAAATCTCTTCATATACTCTCTCAAAACAACCAGGCCCAACTCTGGAATGTATTTTTATACATAAGTCAACAACAATTGCTGTGAGTTCATTTATTACAATTGAGTTTTTCATCATTTCTGTATTTCCCTTTATCTCCTTCACTCTTTTAATCTCTTAGCTAAATATTCAGTCGCCAGAAACACTCAATGTCTGCTTGGTTCCAGGGATTGAGTTTTTCATCATTTCTGTATTTCCCTTTATCTCCTTCTCTCTTTTAATCTCTTAGCTAAATATTCGGCCCTACAAACACTCAATGTCTGTCCGGTTATATGGATAGCGTTTTTCTGTATTTCTCTTTTTCTCCTTCACTCTTTTAATCTCTTAGCTACATATTCAATCCACCGCAAACACTCAATGTCTGTCCGGTTATATAGGATGACAGATCACTCGCCAGAAATAACGTAGCATTGGCAATATCTTCCGGTGAAGCAAATTTTCCCAAAGGAATACCTGCTTTATATTTATCGGCGGCCTCTCCTTCTTTTAAATAACTCGTCATATCGGTTTCTACAAAACCGGGGGCAATAGCATTACAACGGATATTCCGGCTTCCCAATTCTTTAGCTACGGATTTGGTGAAACCAATAATGCCTGCTTTGCTGGCAGCGTAACTACTTTGTCCTGCATTGCCAATTTCTCCGATAATAGAACTCATATTGATAATAGATCCAAACCTGGCTTTCATCATCGGGCGGATCACCTGCTTGGTCATATAAAAAACACTGTTCAGGTTAACTTGTATCACCTCATTCCATTGTTCCGGCGTCATACGCAGTAATAAATTATCTTTCGAAATACCGGCATTATTCACGCATATATCCAGCTTCCCAAATTCCTTCATCACTTCTGTTACAAAGACTTCGCATTGTGCAAAATCACCTGCATTACTTTTATAGGATTTTGCTTTTACGCCACAGGCAGTAAGTTTTTCTTCTACTACAGCTGCTTTCTCTGCGCTACTTTCGCTCACATAAGTAAAGGCAACATTAGCTCCCTGTTCTGCAAATTTTATAGCAATGGCTTCACCAATACCGCGGGCTGCGCCGGTTACTATTGCTACCTTTCCTTCTAATAATTTCATAAAAGTTTAAATTGATGATTAACAAATGTAATTTTTATTTAAAAGAAGTATCTCTTCCAGCAACATTCTGTCATTTGATAACCTGGGCACTTTATGTTGCCCTCCCAATTTTCCTTTGTTCCTCAACCATTCATTAAATATTCCTTTTTTCATTATTTGAACAATTGGAAGACGAAGGGCAATATTTTTATGCCGTTTTGCCTCGTAATCGCTGTTGATATTCATTAGTGCGGCATCCAGTTCAATGGTAAATGTTTCAAGACTTGCCGGTTCATTTTCAAATTCTATCAGCCATTCATGTGCACCATTAGAATCGTTGGAAAAATATACAGGAGCAGCTGTGTAATCTTTTACTACCGCACCCGTTTTTGCTGATGCTATGGCTATAGCTTTATCAGCATTATCAATTATAACTTCTTCACCAAATGCATTTATATAATGTTTCAATCTGCCGGAGACTTTAATGCGGAATGGCTTCAATGAGGTGAATTGAATAGTATCACCCAGTAAATATCTCCATAGTCCCCCATTTGTGCTGATGACAAGTGCATAGTTTTCTCCTAATGCTACATTTTCAAGGCCGATAGTCTGCGGGTCTTTTTTGCCATATTCATGCACCGGCATAAATTCCATAAAAGTACCATGGTCAACAAATAAAAGCATACCCTCCTGTCCCGGATCATCCTGTGCAGCAAAAAATCCTTCACTGGCATTATACAAATCCAGGTAATTAATGTTTTTTCCAATCAGTTTTTGAAACTGTTCTTTGTAAGGAGTAAAAGAAACGCCTCCGTGCATATATAATTCAAGCGATGGCCAAACTTCCGCCATCGTTTTTTTACCGGTAATCTCCAGTATTCTTTTTAGTAAAACCAATGTCCAGGTAGGCACACCTGAAATAGATGTTACATTCTCGTGAATAGTATTTTCGGCTAATTTTTCAATTTTATTTTCCCACTCATCCATCAAGGCAATACTTAAATCCGGTGTACGGAGCCAATGCCCCCAAAAAGGTGTGTTTTGCAATAAGACAGCACTAAGATCACCATATTGTGCTTCATTGTTCATTGGGTTGATATTATGGCTTCCACCCAAAACAAGCCCTTTTCCTGTTAATAATGCTGAATCCGGATTGAACTGATAATATAATGATAGTACATCTTTTGTTGCTTTGAAATGGCCATCCTGCAAGCTCTCATCACTTACCGGAATGAATTTACTTTTATCACTCGTGGTGCCACTGCTTTTGGCAAACCAATATACCGGGGTGTTCCATAAAAGGTTTTGTTCTCCCTGCATCATACGTTCTATATATGGCTTCAGATCGTTATATTCATGAATGGGTACTGCCGCTTTGAATGCCCGGATCGTATAAAGATTGGAGAAATTATATTTTTTCCCAAACTCCGTGTATTGGGCGGAGGTTACCAGGTCCTGCATTACCTCCCGTTGTGCATTTATTGGATTATTCTTCCAGGCATCAATGCGCCAAAGACGCATACGGGCGAGAGATGATATGGCAGGGGATAAAAGTTTCATTTGCTGAAGGCAAAATAGAGAATTTAATGCAATAGAAAAACTTAGTCTTTCTTTGATGCTTCTGAAGCATTAATAGCTTCCTCATGCAGCCAGTCCTTCCTTTTTAATTCAAAATTTCTACCAAGGTATAATCGGCGTACATCATCGTCAGCAGCCAGTTCCTCGGCTGTTCCGTGTTTAAATATTTTTCCTTCAATCATCAGGTAAGCTCTGTCGCAGATAGAAAGGGTCTCTGTCACATTATGATCAGTTATGAGTATACCGATATTTTTATATTTTAATTTGGCCACAATAGCCTGTATATCCTCCACTGCAATCGGGTCAATACCGGCAAATGGCTCATCAAGCAAAATAAATTTGGGGTCAACTGATAATGCCCTCGCTATTTCTGTTCTTCGTCTTTCCCCTCCGCTGAGTACATCGCCATTGCTTTTACGTACATGTAATAACCTAAACTCATTTAGTAATAATTCCAGTTTTTCCTTTTGTTGCTGTTTGGTAAGTTTGGTCATTTCCAGGATTGCAGCAATATTATCTTCTACACTAAGCTTGCGGAAAATAGATGCCTCCTGCGGCAGATAGCCAATTCCCATCTGAGCCCTTTTGTACATAGGCAAAGAAGTAATATCTACCTCATTTAAAAAAACTTTCCCCTGATCTGGTTTTATAAGGCCAACCACCTGGTAAAAGGAGGTGGTTTTACCCGCACCGTTTGGCCCGAGAAGGCCAACAATTTCCCCTTGTTTCACTTCAAAGGAAACATTATTGACAACAACGCGGCTGCCATATTTTTTTACAAGATTTTTAGTTTGGATTGTTACTGCCATGTACAGCAAAAATAAGCTTTGGCAGGTAATGAATTTCTTTTGAAATTCATTTAACGGGTTTTTGTCTATTGGCTCCGCATGGTTAGCTTTGCTGGCTTATGAAGGTTATCGATCATATTAACGAAGCAAAAGATACATTGATTTCATTTGAGGTTTTACCGCCATTAAAAGGAAAAGGTATAGGCGCATTGTACAGGCATCTCGACCCGTTAATGGAATTTAATCCATCTTTTATCAATGTTACCTACCATCGCAGTGAGCATGTTTTTAAGAAAACAGCGGATGGTACTTTTCAAAAAGTAATAGTGCGTAAACGTCCGGGTACAGAGAGTATCTGTGCGGCTATTATGAATAAGTATAACGTGGATACAGTGCCTCACCTGATTTGCGGTGGTTTTAGTGTTAATGATACAGAAGACGCCCTGATTAATTTACATTACCTGGGAATTGACAATGTATTGGTTTTACGCGGTGATGCTGCTAAGAATGAAACTGCTTTCGAGCCGGAACCTGGTGGCCATAAATATGCCAGCGATTTGTTGAAGCAGGTAGTAAACCTGAATGCCGGTGTGTACCTGGAAGACGAATTAAGAGATTCACATAAAACAAAATTCTGTATTGGTGTGGCCGGTTACCCCGAAAAACATTTTGAAGCCCCGAATATGGATACTGATCTGCAATATTTAAAAAATAAAGTGGATGCCGGCGCTGATTATATTATTACACAAATGTTTTTTGATAATGCTAAATTCTTTGCATTTGAAAAAGCCTGCCGTGATATCGGTATTACTGTTCCCATTATTCCGGGGTTGAAACCAGTGTATACTAAAAAGCAGCTGACGGTGTTACCGAAAACATTTTCTATTGAATTGCCAACGGATCTCAGCAAAGCAGTTTTCCAATGCAAGACAGATGAGGAAGTGGAGAAAGTAGGAATAGAGTGGTTACTGCTGCAGTCAAAAGAATTAAAAAAGGCCGGTGTTCCTGTATTGCATTATTATACGTTAGGAAGACCGTTGGTAGTGGCGAATGTTGTAAAAAATCTATGATCTGACCAACTAATAAAAATGCTTACCAACATATTTTTATTACAGGATCATTTCGAAATATCATTCAGCACTTTATGATCTATAATAACCGGGTATTTTTTCCTCAGATCAACGTTCCATTGTTTTTCAAGAATAGCCTGATAATCGCTGATCAGCAAACCTTTTGATTCGTTAAAGGTTCGTTGCATAGGTTCCGGATAGGTTTTGATAATATAAGCAAAGGACGCAGTATTATCATTTGGATTAATCAACGTTGATGTTATCATTCCTGGTTTTGGTGTCATTTTTAAAAGGTCAGGAATCTGGCTCCATTCATACCTGGATGAATCAGCCACCACTTTTTCAGAATAAAGATCAACGATTTTACGCCAGTCTGCCGGCTTCTTTTTTACGGCTTCATTCACTTTTTTAGCAGTCGGCTCATCTGAACAAAAGAACATCACCGCATCGGCACATTGATTCCAGGTATATGACTTTTTATTTTTTTCATATAGTGCAGTAAGAGCCGTACTGTCTGTTTGCGCTTTATTCCATATTTCCTGCTGCATAATTTCGAAGAAAATATTACCGTCTTTAAATTCCATCATCTGGTAGCGGAATTCGTCATTAAAATCTTCGAGGTGATTACGGTAATAATTGTATAAAGCAAATCGGAAAAACTCTTCTTTCACCTGCTCATAGGGTTTGAAACCGGAACCGTCATTTTTAAAACGATTGGTAATAGCATAGGTAAGCCAGGTAGTTGTAGTGTATGTAGAATCGCCAATAGAAAACATAGGAGTAGATGGATTGATAGCTCTGCCCGCTGCTGTCATTGGCTTCTGATCAAGCAGGCTATCTGTCATGGCCCGCATACCCTCTTCGCTGTACGAATATTTTTTATACCTGCCTTTTTCAATCACTGTTTTATAAATAAATTCCTGCGATGATTTGGAACGGGAATCGGCCATAATTTTTGCCTGTAATTCCTGCAGGTTGCTTTTATTATTTATATCTGTTACAACAGGTTTTAAGGAAGTTCTTTTTAAAATATGCCAGCCATGCGAAGTAGAAAAGGGTTTGCTCACAGCACCATCTTTTGGCAATGCCCATAGGGTTTTTTCAAAAACGGGATCATACTGACCCACACTTATGTCGGGCATGGTGCCACCCGTGGCAGCGGTAACGTAATCACTGCTGAAAGCAGTAGCCAGCTGATTAAAATTATCACCTGCTATTATTCGTTTGTACAACGAATCAGCAAGGGAGGCCAGTCTTTTTTTAGTAGCATCATCAGCACCAGGAGGAAAAGCCAGTAATATTTGCTGAGC
>JANMLJ010000667.1:0-5471 GCA_031372465.1 Chitinophagaceae bacterium
GTTTGGCCTGTTCACTATTCAGTTCTTTTGGTATCGGTTCGTAGGCATATACTTTTTCAATGGGGTTGTATCCACCAATAGTTATTGAATCTTCATTTTCCGATTGGGAATGATCAAAGTAAACAGGGTTGCCGGGTGTCATGATCACATCATGATTTTGTTTGGCAGCATCGATGCCTCCCTTTTCACCTCTCCAACTCATCACTACGGCTTTTGGGGCAAGACCACCTTCCAATATTTCATCCCAGCCAATTAAAGTTCTTCCTTTTTTATTCAGGTATTTTTCCATCCGCTGAATAAAATAACTCTGCAATTCATGTTCATCTTTCAGCTTATTATCTTTCATTCTTTGCTGACAGGAAGGGCATCGTTTCCAGTTTTGTTTCGGGCATTCATCTCCGCCCACATGAATATATTTAGAAGGGAAGAGTAACAACACTTCATCCAGTACATCCTGTAAAAAACTAAATGTTTTTTCCTGCCCTGCACAAAAAACATCATCAAATACCCCCCAGGTTTGCTGTACCTGCTTGCCGGTACTGTCTCCACTCCATACACATTGTTTGGGAAAATATTTTATGGATGGTTCTTTGGGAAAACAACTAAGCTCAGGATATGCTGCAATAGCAGCTGAGGAGTGTCCGGGCAATTCTATTTCAGGAACTACCGTGATGTACCGGTCGCTTGCATACTTTACAATTTCTTTTATCTGTTGTTGTGTGTAGAAACCACCATATTTTTTACCATCATTTCCGTTACCGGGAAAACGGCCAATGATAGTTCCGTTTCTCCATCCACCAACGGATGTAAGCTTCGGGTATTTTTTTATTTCAATCCGCCAGCCCTGGTCTTCTGTAAGGTGCCAATGGAAATAATTCATTTTGTGCAAAGCGAGGTAGTCGATATATTTTTTGATGAAATCAACCGGCATGAAATGACGACCAACATCGAGATGAAGACCGCGGTATGCAAAACGGGGAGCATCTTCAATGGATACAAAAGGAACGGATAATGCTTTTGCTGGTACCCGTAATTTGTTATCCGGAACCGGTAACAGTTGAATCAGTGTTTGAATACCATAGAAAACACCATCTTCATTGTCGCCCGCAATATAAAGTCCTTTGTCATCCACCGTCATGTTATAAGCACCTGGTATTTCATTGTCCAATCTTTCAAAATTCAGACGTATAACATTTTTGCTGGTTGAAGTAGTAACTACTTTTAATTTAAAGAGGTAAAAACGCTGCAGGTAATTATTGAAAAAATTAACGGCATTGGTCATGTTGCTTCCTTCCAATACGATCTGCGTGGATGAATTTATACTAAAGCTGGCGGCTGTAGTTGGCTGTATAACCGATTTCGGTTGCGGGATAATCGATAATTGCTGTGCTGTGGAAAAAATAAAAGATAAAACGAATAAAATTGAAGTGATGTATTTCATTTGATTAGGTATTTGTCAATAAAGTCAGTTAATGTGCAAATAATAGTATTTTGAAAAAGTCCAAGAACAAGCAAATCTTTATCTCCGGTAATCAGAAAATTGGCCAAAGAATCTTTGGCTAATGCCAGTAGAAAGTTATCATTAGGGTCACGGCAAATTGAAACAGTGGAGGTGACAGGGACTGTTGTAACCAATGCGTTAAATTGGTACCAAAAATTTTCAACCTGTCCGGGATTAAAATATTTTTGTAGTCTTTGTTTTGAAAGGGTTTCTTTTATTTCTCCGTTGAGCTCGTCAGAACTTACAAACAGAAGTTTTGGAGAAAGCAAGAGTATGGCAAATTGATTATTGAAATTCTTTATTAGCAGACTAATCCACCAATTGGTGTCAGCAATAATGATTTTAACTTCTTTTTCCATATCGTTCATCTCTTACTTCTTCAACGACAGACATGATTTCTTCGTCAGTAGCAAAGGCTTTAGTGTTTTTTGACGCAAGCTTGCTTAATTCAATCCCTGCCAGTCTTTTCTTGCTGTCTTCGTCTATTGTGAAAAAGGAAAGACTGTTTTGCTTTGCAAAGTCGATTATTAACTTCAACGCTGAATCATTAGCCGGATAAAATACTATCGCTTCCATTTTTCCTATTTTCATAAATATACAAAATCATCGAATGATGGGCAAACCGATAGTGCTTGGATTTGTCGCATCATGATAAATCTTTATCGTTGCTTTCTTAAAATCAGCTTCTTTTGCTTCATAAATATTCATGAACTGTTGCGGGTTTCTATCTGCTAAAGGAAACCAGCTACTTTGAATCTGTATCATCAACCGGTGGCCTTTTTTAAAAGTGTGGGCAATATCGGGAAGATCAAATTTTACGGTTTCAATTTTTCCGGGAACAAAAGGAGTGGGTGTTTCAAAACTGTTTCTGAATTTTCCCCTCATTATTTCTCCCCTAACCAGCATCTCATAACCACCCATTGGATAGGCCCCGCCTGTAGCTCGGCCAGCCTGCTGTACATCACCCGGATATTGAAAATTATCAGGAAATACATCAATCACTTTTACTACAAAATCGGCATCGGTGCCGGTGATGCTGACTTTCAGGTTAGCAGAAACAACGCCGGCAAGTGTAAGATCTTCCTCCAGTGGGAATGTTTCAAAGGTCAATACATCTGGTCTGCGGGAAGCAAAACGCTGATCATCGGTCATATATTCTCTTGTTCGTCTGAAATGTACATCTTCCGTATAAGGAACAGGGTTGGCAGGATCACTTATGTATTCAGTAAAATTGTTTTGTTTACCAGGCATGTTCCAGGACAGTGCGCCATTTGCTTCCAGATAGATATCCCGTCCACTGTTTGCAGGAGGCCATTGTGCCAGTTTCCTCCATTGATTTTCGCCGGAAAAGAAAATAGTTGCTTCGGATATTTTCGGATCATTACCTTTTCCTTTCAGGTAATAATTGAAGAACGGGATCTCAATAGAATTCTGATACCATTGTGCCGTATTAGCGCCAAATTTAATATTACCCAACTGTGTTCCATCATTACTCGACCATTGGCCATGCGACCAGGGCCCCATCACTATTTTATTATTGGTAGAAGGACTTTGCTTTTCTATGGCCTTATAAAGATTCCAGGCACCATAACAATCTTCTGCATCAAACAAACCTCCTACCACCAGCATCGCGGGTTTTATATTGTACATGGCAACTCTTGCATTTCTTGCTTTCCACCAATCATCATGGTTAGGATGAGCATATAGATCTTTCCAGAATTGTACACTGTCTTTCATGTATTGCATTAATTCGGGTAATGTATTATCCAGGTAAAATTTATAATTATCCCTGTTAGGAAATTCAAATCCAGCCGGGCCAATTGTAGTTGGTTTTGGTCTTGGTTTTCCAAAACTGGTATAGAAACTAAATCCATCCATCTGGAAAAAAGCACCATTGTGGTGAAAATCATCACCCATAAACCAATCGGTAACTGGTGCCTGCGGACTCACTGCTTTTAATGCGGGATGATTACTGGCAGCAGACATCGTGGCATAAAATCCGGGATAAGAAATACCAAATATGCCCACATTGCCATTGTTATTGGAAATATTTTTTACGATCCAGTCAATAGCATCATAGGTATCACTGGCTTCATCAATTTCATTCCCGGTTTTATTCTTATTAAACGGACGTACATCTACAAATTCTCCTTCACTCATCCAGCGGCCGCGTACATCCTGCGAGACAAAAATATAATTTTCCCGGGCATAATATCTCCAATGTCCACCCCACAAACGGGTAGAAAATTCTTTGCCATAAGGTGCACAGGAATAAGGAGTCCTCGTCATTAACACCGGATGTTTCTCACTATTATCATTGGGAAGATATACGGTAGTAAACAGTTTGATACCATCCCGCATAGGAATCATTAACTCCTGTTTTGAATAATTATCTTTTATCCAGGCAGAGTCCTGGTTTGTTTGAGCAGATGCAAGAACAACAATTAATACAAAGGCAAGGGAACTTAAAATTTTTCTCATGAAAGTAGTTTTTGATGCTTTAAATTTACTGATTCTCTTTACATCCCAATTTTATATTTTATGCCGGTAAATAGTGAGGTAATAAGTAAATTTTATACTGCTTTTCAACAGCTTGATCACCAAACGATGAACAGCTGTTACAGCGGTGATATTGTTTTTAATGATCCGGCCTTTGGTTTGTTGCGGGGCGATGAAGCTAAATATATGTGGGAAATGCTCTGTAAGAATGCAAAAGACTTTTCTCTTACTTTTTCCAATATTCAATTAATCGACGAGGAATATGCCACCTGTAACTGGGTAGCCACCTATACTTTCTCCAAAACAGGCAGGAAAGTCGTTAATTATATAAAAGCTTATATGAAACTGAAGGATGGAAAAATAATTGAACACAGCGATGCTTTCAAACTAAGTAACTGGGCTGCACAGGCCCTGGGTTTTAAAGGTGTATTATTTGGCTGGACAGGTTTTATGAAAAGAAAAATTCAGCAAAATGCGAGGAAGAGCCTGATTGCGTTTATTGAAAAGCAGCATGGTGAATAGTGAATAGTGAATAGTGAATAGTTAATAGTTAATAGTGAATCTAGCATCTAGCATCTAGTATCTAGCATCCAGTATCTAGTATCTATCATCTATCATCCATTAACCAGCATCTAGTATCTGACTCACCCTTCACTTAATCTTCCAGCACTCCAAACTTCCCCTTATTTACATCACTAATCGCCTGTTCCAGTTCCTCCCATGTATTCATTAAGAAAGGACCGTATTGAGCTATTGGTTCATTGATTGGTTCACCCGATAAAACAAGAAGTATTGCATCTTCTGTAGTTTCTATTGTAATCAGTTCGCCTTCATTTTTGAATAATACAAAATGATCAGCTGCTGCAGTTTCTCCATTTATCAGGGCACTGCCTTCCACTACCAATATTCCCGTATTAAAAGTGGAAGGGAAGTCTACTTCAACGGTCGCTCCTGCTTTCAGCCTTGCATTGTACACATTGATAGGAGTAAAAGTAGATGCTGCCCCTTTCGTGTTTTTATATTCACCAGCAATTACTTCTATCACTCCTTTATCATCAGCTAAAGTATGTTTACCCATCATTGCATGAGTAATTTCCTGGTATTTGGGCGAAGTCATTTTATATTTAGCAGGGAGGTTTACCCATAACTGTACCATTTGAAATAAACCACCGGCTTTGCTGAATGATTTTTCATGATATTCTTTGTGCAATAAACCTGAAGCAGCTGTCATCCATTGTACATCGCCTTCACCAATGATACCACTGTTGCCGGCACTATCATGATGCGCAATTCGCCCATGATATGCAATCGTTACCGTTTCAAAACCACGATGCGGATGTACTCCAACACCTCTTGGTTCATTTGTTGGCGAAAACTCTACTTTGGAATTATAATCCATTAAGAAAAAAGGGCTCATTCTTTTTTTATCGATCTTTCCACCGGGGAAAAAGCCATGTACCCTAAAACCATC
>JANMLJ010000684.1:0-2031 GCA_031372465.1 Chitinophagaceae bacterium
GAACAGTGCGCACTATTAACTTACTGGAATTTCCGTCAGGAGCCTTGTACCGGAACTTTACCTGCAGCACCTCATTAGATTCAGTACTTCTTAAAGCTGGTAACCGCTGGTATTTCAACAGGTCTACACTATCCGTAAAACGGTCCTTAACACCGGCCGGAATGATCTCATATAATGCCGTAACTGTATGTCCGCTTCCAAGGTCACCGGCATCTTTCAGGTCATTGTTAAAATCTTCTTTATTCAGCAGGCGATTTTCATAGCCAATCAGGCGATAGGCCTGAACGTTAACCGGATTAAATTCCACCTGCAGTTTAACATCTTTGGCTATTGTAAAAAGTGTACCACCGAATTCATTGACCAATACTTTTTTTGCTTCACTGATACCATCAATGTAAGCATGGTTGCCATTTCCTTTATCCGCCAGTTTCTGCATTTTAGCATCCTGGTAGTTGCCCATACCATATCCTAAAATTGTCAGAAATACGCCGCTTTTTCTTTCCTGTTCAATCATTCTTTCCAGGGCATCGTCGCTGCTTTCTCCCACGTTGAAGTCACCATCTGAACAAAGTATCACCCGGTTGTTTCCGTTTTTTACAAAGTTTTCTTTGGCCATCTTATATGCCAGTTTGATACCGGCACCACCCGCAGTGGAACCGCCAGCTTCTAAATTATCAATCGCTTCCTTTATTTTTGTTTTGTTATCCCCGCTGGTTGGTGGTAAAACTAATCCTGCCGAACCGGCATACACTACCATGGCCACTTTATCCTGTTCTCTCAACTGATCCACCAGCATTTTCATGGATGCTTTTACCAGGGGAAGCTTATTGGGAGAACTCATAGAACCCGATACATCGATCAGGAATACCAGGTTGGATGCCGGTAAATTATCGGTGGGTATTTTTTTACCCTGCAAACCAATCAACACCAGTTTATGGTCTTTATTCCAGGGCGCATCAGAAATTTCTGTGTTAATGGAGAAGGGATCATTTCCGGTTGGTTGCGGATATTCGTAATGAAAATAGTTCACCATTTCTTCAATTCGTACGGCTCCGGCAGGTGGCAATTGCCCCTGGTTCAAAAAACGACGCACATTACTGTACGATGCCGCATCCACATCTATTGAAAAAGTGGAAAGCGGATTATCTTTAACTTTAAAAAAAATGTTCTCATTGATATTATCATATCCTTCCCGGCTAAATTCCTGTTCATCTCCATCAAAACCATACATGCCGGTTGAAGGTGCAGCCATTACTTTGCCGGTGGCAATACCACGGTTATAGGCTTCCATCGGATATACCTTTTTTCCAACAGCTATCCTGTCAATATGTATCTCTTCCCTTACTGTATTAACAGTATTTACCGTTTTAAGTGAAACGTTAATAACCGAACGTCCGCTAATGTTTTCCTGAACAGAAATATAACCTACGGACGAAAAAATCAATACACCTGAAGATTTTGCTACGGTAATTCGGTAAACACCTTTAGAATCTGACATAGTGCTATTAGTTGCACCTTTCATCGAAATACTGACCGATGGTAGCGGACTTCCATTATCGTCAGTAATAATACCGGTAATAGTGTGTGATCTGATTGGGCGAAAAGCCAGCATTATTAAAATAAGCGGCGCAATGAGGATAAGAATACGTTTCATATAATTTGTTTAGTTACACAGATGCAGGTATGTTTCCGATTGCATAAATGATGGAAAGATTTTGATCATACGTTGAGCTATTCTTTTAAATCAGCCACACTACAACCTCTCCTTAAATAGAGTCGGAGAGTACAATATTCGTAGTACAACAGGGGTAAGTTTTAATTGTGGAGTATTTAACTTTTCCTGGTACAGGTATCCTTCTTTTTTTTCCTCAAAAAGAAAGAAAAATAAAAAAAATATAGGAGACGATGATCCTGGTTGATGAAAAGGCCTCCTAAATTTTAATTCATTAATTTTACCCATTGGCATTTATAAAGAACATATCCCACACCTCACTATCTGATAAAGAACTGGTTGCCCTTTACAAGCAATCG
>JANMLJ010000688.1:0-16138 GCA_031372465.1 Chitinophagaceae bacterium
CATGTATGTTGTGCCGGTTCCCGGTTGTATGTTCAGGAATCGGTTGCCAAAGAAGTACTTCGCAAATTGAAAGACCGTATGCACTCGTTGATAGTTGGGGACCCGATGGATAAGAATACCGATATCGGTGCCATTAATTCAAGAGAACAATTACAAATCATTCAGAAATATATTGCAATTGGTAAAAAAGAAGGGGCCGAAATGTATGAAAGTAGCTGTGCTTTGCCATCCAAAGGTTTTTGGTGCAGACCTACCATTTTCAGCAATGTGGCACAGAGCAATCGCATTGCACAGGAAGAAATATTTGGACCGGTGTTATCTATTCTTACTTTTCGTACCGATGATGAAGTAATTGAGAAAGCCAATAACTCACCGTATGGGTTAAGCGCAGGTGTGTGGACAGATAAGGGTTCCAAAATTTTCAACATGACCAGAAGATTGAAAGCTGGTGTGGTTTGGGCGAATACGTTTAATAAATTTGACCCAACATCACCTTTTGGAGGTTATAAAGAAAGCGGCTTTGGAAGAGAAGGTGGATTGCATGGGTTGTTGCCATATTTGAATTTAATAAACTAATAATTGCCGGTAAGACGGGAAGGCGGAAAGTTTTCTTACCAGCTAAAAAAGGAAATACAATTTTGAAACACCAAGACACCAAGACACGGAGGCACGGAGAAGGAAATACTTCTTTGCTTTGAGTCTTGGTGCCTTGGTGTCTCCGTGTTTCAAACCATTTCTACGAATAAAAATCTAATAAAATGGACAAAGTGATAATAAAAAAATCTTCTTTAAACATCAGTGAGAAAGGCTTGTCCGGAAGTACTCCTTCGAAGGAAAAAGTTGGTTCTTCGAAACGCCTTGAAGTATTAAAGACCTATAAAATATATATCGGTGGACAGTTTCCCAGAACTGAGTCTGGTCGTTATTATATTCCTACCAATGCAGCTGGTAAAAAACTCGCAAATATTTGCCTGAGTTCAAGAAAAGATTTTAGGGATGCCGTATTGGCAGCAAGAGGTACAGTAAGTAGTTGGAGTGGCCGTGCCGCATTCAACCGCAGCCAGATTCTCTACCGGATGGCAGAAATGATGGAAGGAAGGAAAGCACAATTTATGGATGAGTTAATTCAACAGGATTCAACAAAAATAAAAGCAGAAAAAGAGGTAAATCTTGCTATCGACCGGTTAATATATTATGCTGGTTGGTGTGATAAGTTTCAGCCATTATTCAGTGCAGTAAATCCTGTGGCAACTTCGCATTTTAATTTTTCGGTACCTGAGCCAACCGGAGTGGTATCTATCATTGCACCACAAAGTAATTCTTTAATAGGATTAGTATCTGTGATTGCACCGGTAATTGCCGGGGGCAATACCTGTGTGGTACTCGCTGCTGAAACCAAACCGCTTTGTGCGGTAACTTTTGCCGAAGTATTAAATTCTTCAGATCTTCCGGGTGGCGTTGTTAATATTTTAACAGGAAAACCAGCAGAACTTGCTTCCTGGTTTGTGGATCACATGGATGTAAATGCAACCATTTACTGTGAAAATAATTCTGAAGTAAAGAAAATGATACGGGAAAAGTCTGCTACCAACCTGAAACGAATCAGTTTCTATGATAAAATAAACTGGAACACCGACGAAGGGCAATCTCCTTATTTTATCATGGATACACAGGAAATAAAAACGACCTGGCATCCGATTGAAAATATTGCCGGATCCGGTGGCGGTTATTAGCCCCCATCCCCTAAAGGAGAGAAAATAATAGGATTAATTTTTATTTGGTAAGATATTTGAGTAGTATGAAACACATGAAATTATTTTTAACAATCGCAACATTTACTTTTGTATTTACCTGTTTTGCCCAGAAAGATACAAGTGGTGTAACCCCGGTAGATAGTAATACTGTTATTGTTCATAAAGACCCACGCCTTGATTGGCTGGTTAAAAAACAAGCTACAATTAATGAAGAAACAAGCAGGGATGGGAGAAGAACCGATAAAGGTTTCCGCCTGATGATTATCAGCACCAATAACCGCGATGAAGCACTGGCAGCTAAAACAAAAGTGTATACTTTCTTTCCCGATCTGAAAGCATATATGTGGTATCAATCTCCTTATTTCAGGGTAAAAGCCGGTAATTTTAAAGACCGTAAAGATGCGGAAGCTTATCAGCGAAGATTAAACACTTATTTCCCCAAAGGTGTTTTCATCATGAAAGACATTATTGAAGTGAAAGCTGGAAAAGGGATTGATGACGAAATAAATCCTTAAATCACCAATCATAAAGGTTTGTCAAAAAAACGCTTATTATCAACGGTGAATTTTTACGTGTACTTCGAAGTACCTTGATAACGAAGTAGTATTTTTGCCCAATGATTGAAAAAATAAAAACCCTGGCAAAAAAATATGCCCCTGAATTTATAGCTGTGCGCCATCACTTACATGCCCACCCGGAGCTTAGTTACCAGGAATTTGAAACATCAATATTTGTTCAAAACAAATTGAAGGAACTGGGAATTCCATTTGAAGTAAAAGCAACAACTGGCGTTGTGGGTTTGATTACTGGCCGTAAGGTCTCCGATGGCAAAGAAAAAGAAAGATGTATTGCTCTCCGTGCTGATATGGATGCCCTGCCTATCAAAGAAGAAAATGATATTCCTTATAAATCAAAAAATGATGGGGTAATGCATGCCTGCGGACATGATGTACATACCAGTTGTTTGTTAGGGGCTGCAAAAATTCTGACTGAACTAAGCAATGAATGGGAAGGCACCATAAAACTTATTTTTCAACCGGGTGAAGAAAAAAATCCCGGCGGTGCTTCGCTGATGATAAAAGATGGGGTACTGGAAAACCCAACCCCGGATGCTATTCTTGCATTGCATGTAAATACCATTTTAGAAGTAGGAGAATTGAGTTTTCGAAGTGGTAAAGTGATGGCCAGTGCCGATGAATTATATTTTACCATAAAAGGAAAAGGAGGTCATGCTGCTTCACCGCATCTTATTATTGATCCGATTCTTATCAGCTCACACCTGATCATTGCCTTGCAACAATTGATAAGCAGGAATAATAATCCATTTAATCCATCTGTTCTTTCTATTACTTCTTTTAATGGAGGCAACACGACCAATGTGGTACCAAATGAAGTAAAATTAATGGGAACATTCAGAGCGATGGATGAAACCTGGCGTTTTAAAGCACATGCCCTGATGCAAAAACTAACCACTGATCTTGTACATTCAATGGGTGGTGAAGCTGATCTGCATATTGATGTGGGTTATCCCTGTGTTATGAACAATGAAAAAGTGACGGCTTCAGCTATGCAAAAAGCATCCGATTATATGGGTGCCGGCTTTGTTAGCGAAACAGAACTCCGCATGGGTGCTGAAGATTTTGGTTATTATGCACAACAAATACCTGCCTGTTTTTATCGCCTCGGCACCATGAATAAAGCCAAAGGAATTACTGCCGGTGTACATACACCTGTCTTTAATATTGATGAAAATGCTATTGAGATTGGCATGGGAATGATGGCCTGGTTAGGTGCATCAGTTCAACCTTGCGTTTAAATCGTCTTGTTGGTGCCAATTTAGCCTGAAAACCCTTCGGATTATTATTTTGTACATTGCAACCCCGTTTTGAAATATTGTGCTGTCCCGATAATTACCAGAAAAGGAATATTAAAAATAATTTATGCAAAACGAATTACGCAAGCAACAGGCACTCGAGTATCATTCCAAAGGAAGACCCGGTAAAATAGAAGTTGTTCCAACCAAAGAAGCAAAGACCCAAAGAGATCTTTCTCTTGCTTATTCTCCGGGTGTAGCTGCACCCTGTTTAGAGATTGCTGCTGATGTGGAGAATGTTTATAAATACACCGCTAAGGGAAATTTAGTGGCTGTTATCAGTAATGGAACCGCTGTGCTTGGTCTTGGTAATATTGGGCCTGAAGCCGGTAAACCAGTAATGGAAGGAAAGGGAGTACTTTTCAAAATATTCGCCGACATAGATGTTTTTGATATTGAAATCAATGAAACAGATCCGGAAAAATTTGTACAAATTGTAAAATCACTGGAACCTACTTTCGGAGGCATCAACCTGGAAGATATTAAAGCTCCGGAATGTTTTTATATTGAAAGAGAGCTAAAAAAATTAATGAATATCCCGGTGATGCATGATGACCAGCATGGCACCGCTATCATTAGTGCAGCCGCGTTACTAAATGCCTGCGAATTACAGAAGAAAAAAATTGAAAAAGCAAAATTTGTTGTAAATGGTGCAGGTGCTGCCGCAGTAGCCTGTATGAATTTATATATTGCCCTTGGTGCAAAGCGGGAAAATTTCAGGGTATTTGATAGCAAAGGCCTTATTCACGAAAGCCGTATTGACCTTGATGAACTGAAAAAAGAATTAATTGCTGGCGGAAAAGTTGTAACCCTTGCAGAAAGCATGAAAGATGCGGATGTATTTATAGGATTGAGTAAGGGCGGTGTATTGAATGCTGATATGGTAAAAAGCATGGCGAAAAACCCGATAGTATTTGCGATGGCCAATCCTGATCCGGAGATAAGCTGGGAAGATGCTACAGGCGCAAGAAAAGATATAATTATGGCTACAGGCCGTAGTGATTATCCTAACCAGGTAAATAATGTACTGGGGTTTCCCTATATTTTTCGTGGTGCATTAGATGTTCGGGCCACACAGATAAATGAAGCTATGAAAATGGCTGCAGTAAAATCATTGGCTGAACTGGCAAAGACACCTGTACCTGATATGGTGAACATGGCTTATAATGAAAAGAACATAGCATTTGGACAAAACTATATTATCCCCAAACCACTTGACCCGAGATTATTAGCCACTGTAGCCCCCGCAGTAGCAAAAGCAGCTATGGAAAGTGGTGTAGCAAAATATCCCATTGCTAATTGGGATACTTATGTTACCAATCTGAATAATCGTCTCGGCCTTGATAACCAGGTGATGAGAGTTATAGGTAATAAAGCCCGGCGGGATCCGAAAAGGATTGTTTTTGCTGAAGCAGATAATATAAAAATTTTAAAAGCTGCCCAGATTGTTTTTGACGAAGGTATCGGTTACCCTATTTTATTAGGTGATGAAACCAAAATTAAAAAAATTGCAGCAGCTAATGGTATTGATATAGAAGGGTTGCCAATTTTTGACCCCCGTAGTGATGCCACCGAAGAAAGAAGGAACAAATACTCGGAAATATTTTTTGCAAAAAGAGGCCGCCGTGGTTTTAATGCATATGAAGCTAAAAAAGTGATGCGGGACCGTAATTATTATGGTTGTATGATGGTAGAATGTGGTGATGCTGATGCGATGATCTCTGGTTTGGCAAAAAATTATCCAGATACAATACGTCCGGCTTTGCAGACCATCGGTACAGAAGAAGGTGTAAAGAAAATTGCCGGTATGTACCTGATGCTTACCAAAAAAGGGCCGTTGTTTCTTGCCGACACCACCGTGAACTTTAATCCAACAGCAGAAGAATTGGCGGAGATTACATTAATGGCAGCAAAAGAAGTACGAAGCTTCAATATTATCCCCCGGATCGCGATGTTGAGTTATTCTAATTTTGGCAGCAGTAATTCACCCGAAGCTAATTTAGTAGCTAAAGCCAGGAAAATAGTAAAGGAAAAAATGCCTACACTTTTAGTAGATGGCGAAATGCAGGCAAGTGTAGCCTTTAATAAAGAACTGATGAAAGAGAATTATCCATTTAGCGAGTTAGTAGATAAAGATGTAAATACATTGATTTTTCCAAACCTTGCAGCAGGTAATATTGCTTATAACCTGTTGAAGGAACTGGAAACGGCGGATGCAGTTGGACCGATATTACTGGGGCTAAAAAAGCCGGTGCATATTCTGCAGTTGGGTAGTTCTGTACGAAATATAATTAATATGGCATTAGTGGCTGTAGTTGATGCCCAGATAAAAAGTAAAATTGAAACGGATGAAATTGTCAATAAATCAAAATGGTGGAAACGTTTCCGGAAAGTAAATAAAGATATTTAATAAAATAAATTGCTGATTAAAAATTTGCCTCTAAAAAAACCAAAAATGAATAGCTAATAACTTTTCTCTTTTCATCCAGTATCTTAGCGTTATAATATGACTATTTTCAGAGATATAGGCCGTTACCTGCTGATGATAAAAGGTATGTTTTCCAAACCGGAGAATGGAAAAATGTACTGGAAAGAATTTATTCATCAATGTACAGAAATTGGATTTGGCTCACTGGGTATAGTAGCCATTATCTCCGTTTTTATCGGTGCTGTTTCTACTATTCAGACGGCTTACCAGCTGGTAAGCCCGTTGATACCTCCTTCCACTATTGGCCAAATTGTAAGAGATACTGTTATTCTTGAATTTGCCCCTACACTTGTTTGTATAGTACTGGCGGGTGTAGCCGGCAGCCGTATTGCCAGTGAATTAGGCAATATGCGGGTTAGCGAACAGATTGATGCATTAGAAATAATGGGAATAAATACAAAAGCCTACCTGATATTGCCAAAAATTGCAGCAGCCCTGCTTACGATCCCTTTGCTGGTAGTGTTGGCAATGGCCCTGGGTATTTGGGGTGGAAGACTGGCTGCAACTGCATCCGGTATTCTTTCCGGGAGTACGTATGATAAAGGCCTTCTCGAATTTTTTGTTCCTTTTAATGTCATCTTTGCCTTGATAAAAGCCTATGTTTTTTCATTTATCATTGCCAGCATTCCTTCCTTTTATGGTTATTATGTAGAAGGAGGAGCATTAGAAATAGGGCGGGCCAGTACAAAGGCAGTTGTGGTAAGTTGTATTTTAATATTATTTGCAGATTACCTGTTATCGGCATTGTTACTGCCAACCTAGTATTTTGTAAAAAATTCAACGTTGAAAGAAGATATAAAATGTAAACTCCGGCTCGCAGCTCATAACTAAAAGCTCATAGCTTTCCTTATGATTGAAGTAATAAATATTAAAAAAAGTTTTGCTGATAAAACAGTTATCCAGGATGTAAGTTCTGTAATGAAAGCAGGGCAATGTAATCTTATCATCGGGTCCAGTGGTAGTGGCAAAACTGTTTTGATGAAATGTATGGTTGGTCTATTTGATCCTGATGAAGGCGAAGTATTATACAGTGGTCAGAACTTCACGAAAATGAAAGGCCAGGAGAAAACCGAGATACGAAAAGAAATTGGCATGCTGTTTCAGGGTTCTGCTTTGTTTGATAGCCAGACGGTGGAGCAAAATGTGATGTTTCCGCTTAGCATGTTCACCCACGATTCTCATAAAAAGAAATTAAGCCGGGTAAATGAAGTGCTTCACCGGGTGAACATTGTAGATGCAAATAAAAAATTTCCTTCAGAGCTTAGTGGTGGAATGAAAAAAAGAGTGGCATTGGCAAGAGCCATTGTATTAAATCCCAAGTATTTGTTTTGCGATGAACCCAATTCTGGTCTTGACCCTCAAACTTCGATGGTTATCGATAAATTGATACAGGAAATAACCATCGAATTCAATATTACCACTGTTATCAATACCCACGATATGAATAGTGTGATGGAAATTGGCAACTATATTTTGTATATGTACAAGGGTAATAAAGAGTGGGAAGGCAATAATAAAGAAATCATCTTTAGTAAAAATCAACGGTTGAATGATTTTATTTTTGCTTCTGAATTTCTGCAGGATGCCAAAGACATGCGAATGCTGGAAGAAAGCGGTAAAATTTCCAATGACCGGAATATGGATGAATTGATGGATAAAAATGCTCCTACACTGGTGCCGCCGCCTGATGATATATAGCCACTTCATTTAACAAACGTTTTTAATCATAACCTGTTGGCTGGAACAGTTTCTGCTACCTGATGCACTTAAACCAACATCAGAAGTTATGAGAAAAATTTACCCGCCCTTCCTTTCGATATTGCTTTTTTCCTGTTCAGCAAAAATTCATTATGTAGGCCAGGCATCCGGTACTACAAAAAAAGTAGATGTATACATCAATGAACGATCTATTAAAAGAAAATATGATTTAGTAGGACAGGGTTACCTGAATAGCTGGGCAGCCCATTCCAAACCTGATAAAATACAAAAGCTTGCTGAAGGAACAGCAAAAAAAAAGGGAGCAGATGCAGTAATTATTTCCGATTATTTTATTGCCAACACCGGGCAATCCATCAACAGTACTTACAAAACTGATAGTTTGGGTAAAGGGATTATAATAGCTGAAAATACTACCATCAGTCCTGTATATTCCAGTGGATTCAGGGTAATATTTGTAAAGTATAGCAACTAAGCTTTCCTTTTTACCCGTATTAGCATTTCCCTTACTTTTGCCAAACCAAAAAAGCAGGGAAAATGAGTATTCTTATCAATAAAGATTCAAAGATTTTAGTACAGGGTTTCACCGGAACGGAAGGCACATTTCATGCTACCCAGATGATAGAATATGGAACCAATGTAGTAGGTGGCGTTACCCCTGGCAAAGGCGGAAGTACACATTTGGAAAAACCCGTATTTAATACAGTAGCAGATTGTGTAACATCAACCAATGCAGATGTCAGCATAATATTTGTACCACCTGCTTTTGCTGCCGATGCCATAATGGAAGCAGCAGCAGCAGGTATCAAATTAGTTGTTTGCATTACTGAAGGAATACCTGTGCAGGACATGGTGAAAGTGAAAAATTACTTACAAGGGAAAATGACCAGGTTGGTTGGGCCTAACTGTCCGGGGGTTATCACTGCCGGCGAATGTAAAGTAGGGATCATGCCCGGTTTTGTTTTTCTTAAAGGGCGGATTGGAATTGTATCTAAATCCGGAACATTAACCTACGAAGCGGCTGACCAGGTGGCAAAAGCAGGTCTGGGTATTTCAACTGCAGTAGGTATTGGCGGCGATCCGATAATAGGAACAACAACAAAAGAAGCCATTGAATTATTTATGAATGATGATGCCACCGATGCTATCGTAATGATTGGTGAAATTGGTGGTGGAATGGAAGCAGAAGCAGCTAACTGGATAAAAGCGAATGGCAATAAAAAGCCGGTAGTTGGTTTTATTGCCGGGCAAACCGCCCCTCCTGGCCGGCGTATGGGACATGCCGGTGCTATTGTAGGTGGCGCAGATGATACAGCTGCGGCAAAAATGAAGATTATGCGTGAATGTGGTATTCATGTTGTAAGCAGCCCTGCAGATATTGGGAAAAAGATGGCGGAACTATTAAACCCCAATCCGCCAACCGGCGGAGCTTTAGTTTCCGATAATTTGGTAAATACATTATAATTAAATAGCCCTCCGAAAAAATAGGAGGGCTATTTAATTATAGGGTATTTGAAGCTCCGCCTGTTGGCGGATTGGGGTTCATTAGTGGGATTCACGGATAAAACGGGCCAATTCATCTCTACTGCTGCTGAAAGTAAATGCATCATCTAACTCGTAGTAACACTGCTTATTTACAGTTTTGCGATAAGCATACTTCGCCAGTTCCAGTCTGTTTTTCTCAAAAGAAAAGAGTAACATAAATTCCTTTACCTGCTCGGTGGTAAAATTGTTCTTATCAATAATGACTTTGGCAGATATCAGCCTGTTATTTTCAAACCCTTCTTTCCGGATTTGTTCTTTTACTGTTTCAAAGTCCCGTACACTAATCACATTACCGTTTCCACCATTCCAATCGCCATTATTATTATCATTATAATCGTCTTCATCATTATACCACTCATCATTGCGATCTATAAATTGTTCATCCGTCAAAGCTTTTCCAAAACGGTTCAGGGTAATATCAAGGTGATAACCCCTTTTTAGAAAAATGTTGCTTTGATAAAGTATATCTTCTCTTTTTCCAAAACTAAATGCACCTCTTTTCTTATCACGGTAAATTTTTACGTTGTGACGACCTTCGGTAAGATAACTGAGGGTAATAGAATTATTTTTCATACTAAATTTGCGGCCATCTATTTCAATCTTCATTTCGGTACTGGTACCAGGTGATGAGATGCTCAACCGGCTTCCATCATATGCCAGCATTGAAAGAGAGAACAGTGAGCTAACTAAAAGTGTAAAAATTTTTTTCATAATAAATAATTTAACGTTATTAAAAATTGTAACTGTAGCTGCTATTTCCAAAGCCGTGCCAACCCGCTTCAGCATATTCCAAAATGGTTCAATAAAATGTTAAAGGAACAAAGTCCTAAAAAAATAAAATTGCGGGTTTATGCCGGAGTGCAGGGCAGTAAAAGGTTTCAAGCGCTGTTATAAGTACACATTAAATTAACCTGAATAAAAATATTTGTTAACCTGCATCTATATAACAGGATATATGTTGGATAGACCTCTGCCGATTTATGAAATTTTGCATTTCAGGGCATCTAATATGAACTTTGGTGCCAATGGCCTTGAAATATCACGATATATTTCAAAGTCCTTCTTTAAAATCATAGTTTTTAAAAAGTTGGTTACAAAGTAGAACGCTAGATTAATTACCTTGTATTAAATTGTAACAGTATGAACTTCGCTAATAGTAAACCAGTTTTTCTTACAATTATCTTATCTGCTGTTTTCGTCTTAATTACCAGTGGTCAATACCCCATAAAAAATTATGAAAAGGAATGGAAGAAAGTAGAAGATTTTGTTGAAAAGGGGCTTCCAAAGTCTGCCTTAGAGCAAGTAAAGAAAATTTATACGCTGGCAAAAACAGAAAAACAGGATGCGCAGCTTATCAAAGCATTGATATATATGACCGGGCTTCAAAGTGAAAACCGGGAAGACAATCAATTATTTTCCCTGGCAGAAATCGAAAAAGAAATTGCAGGAAACCAAACTACCGGACAAACTGTAAAAGAACCCATTACTTCTCTGCTAAAAAGCCTGCTGGCTGGCATGTATCATAATTACTATCAGCAAAATCGATGGAAGTTATACAACCTCACCCAAACGAAACAATTCATCAAAACCGATATAGCTACCTGGGATGCAGAAGACTTTCATAAAAAGATCGGTGAGCTTTACTTGCAATCTATAAAAGAAGAGAAATTACTGCAACAAACAAAACTGGAACCATTTGAGGCAATCATTTATAAAGGCAATGTTCGTCACTTACGACCTACCCTTTTTGATTTATTGGCTCAACGGGCATTAAATTATTTTGAAAATGATGAAAGAGATATTAAAAAGCCAGCCTATGCATTTGAGATTAACCAGGCTACTGCCTTTGACCCTGCTGTCACGTTTATTACCCGGAAATTTATCACTAAAGACTCTTTTTCATTACAACATAAAGCAGTATTGATATATCAGCAATTGATTGCTTTTCATATTAATGATGTCAAACCTGATGCATTGATTGATGCCGACCTTCAGCGGATTGAGTTTGTAAAATCTAAATCTACACACCCGGATAAAGACAAACTTTATTTTAATGCCATCACTCAAATAGCAAACCGATATGCTACTATTCCGGCAGCCGCACAGGCATGGTATCTGTTAGCAGCCTGGTATGAACAAAAAGCAACTGAATACAAACCTTTTGGTGACACTACACAGCGTTATGCAAGAATAAAGGCAAAAGATATTCTCGAAAGATTAGTTGGACAAAAGGATTCTTCAGAAGGAAAAATAAATGCTTTGAACCTGTTAAAAACTATCAATAGTAAATCCCTGCAGTTTAGTGTGGAAAAAGTAAATGTACCCGGCCAGCCTTTCAGAGCGTTGGTAAAATACAGAAACATCAATACCCTTTACCTTCGAATTATTAAAGTTGATGAAATCCTGAAAAAGCAATTGGAAAACCTGTATGATGAAAAATATTGGCCAGCAATTATTGCCGCTACTCCGTTAAAAAGCTGGCAGCAATCATTACCTGCCACCAATGATTTACAACAACACAGTACAGAAATAAAAACTGATGCCCTGCCGTCAGGTGAATATTTAATGGCAGCATCTACCGATAAAGATTTTGCAGGCAAGAAAACAATTATCGGGGCAAGATACTTTTATATATCAGGTATAAGCTATGTAAACAACAGCAGCGACTTTTTTATACTGAACCGTGATAATGGACAACCACTTGCAAATGCCTCCATTCAGGTTTGGCATCAACGTTATGACTACAACCAATCCAAATACTTAAAAGAAAAAGGAAAGTTGTATAAATCAGATGCCAATGGATTTTTCAAAATGGATAAAGCCAAAAAAGAATCAACTAATTACAGTAATTATTCCTACCAGCTGGACATTACACATGGCAATGACAGGTTGTTCATGAATGACCTGGTATCTGACTATTATTATTATAACAATAATGCACCCGAAGAATCAAAAATTACCACCTCTGTTCATCTTTTTACAGATCGCAGCATTTATCGTCCGGGACAAACGGTTTATTTTAAAGGAATAGTGCTCAGTAGAAATCCAATAGAAAAAAAAGGTGGCATAAGAAATGATTATTCAACAGCAGTGATTCTGCGCGATGCCAATTATAAAGACGTTGATACTATTAAAGTAACGACAAATGAATTTGGTTCTTTTAATGGCAAGTTTCAGTTGCCACAAAGCGGAATGAACGGTCAGTTTACTATTTACACCAAAACAGATGGAGGCAATGCAGGTTTCCGGGTAGAAGAATATAAACGTCCGAAATTCTATGTTGACTACGAACCCATCAAAGGCACTTATAAAGTAAACGATAAAATAAAAGTGACAGGTATTGCTAAAGCGTATGCGGGCAATAATATTGATGGTGCTACTGTAAAATACCGCATCGTAAGGCAGCCAAGATATTTATACGCCTGGATGTTTTGGCGTTGGTGGCAGCCACCAACCGAACAAATGGAGATTACCCATGGAGAAGTAAAAACAGATAAAGATGGAAAATTTGTAGTGGACTTTACAGCCATTCCGGATTTAAAGATTGACAAAAAATTTGAACCGGTGTTTGATTATACCGTTTATGCTGATGTAACAGATATAAACGGCGAGACCAGAAGCGGTGAAAAAATGGTTTCAGTAAGTTATAAATCCCTGATGCTGGTAAGTTCGGCTCCTGCCTCTTTACCGGCGGATAGTTTAAAATCATTATACATCAGAACACAAAACATGAATGGTGAATATGAACCTGCTAACGTAAAAGTTACCATTACAAAACTGAAAGATGAAAAAAGACTTATCCGGGATCGCTATTGGGAAAGAGCTGACCAGTTTGTAATGAATAAAGAAGATTACATTAAAAACTTTCCCTATGACGAATATGATAACGAAAGTGATTTTAAGAGCTGGGCAAAGGAGGAGATTGTTTTGGAGAAAACCGATTCTGCGCGATTGAATGGTCAATGGTCAATAGTCAACACATCTGCCGGAAAGCAAGGTGGAAAATACAGACCCGGTTTCTATATTATTGAAATGGAGGCAAAAGATAAGAATGGTGAAGTGGTAAAAGACATAAAATATATTGAGTTATTTGATGAAAAAAATAACCAGTTGAATAAGCCTGCTTATTTATGGACCGGGAATAATAAGACAACCGTAGAACCGGGAGAAACCGCCAAAATTGAACTCGGAACTACTGCCGATAATTTATTTGTCGTACAACAATTGGATAAGAAGTTCGGAGTTGAGAGTCGGGACCCGAAAGCTATCGGGTCGGGAGCAGCGTCCTACAGTTATATAAAACTTAACAACCAAAAGCAAACGTTCAACTTTCCTGTAACCGAAGATGACAGAGGTGGCTATGGCGTTGGCTGGATGTTTATCAAGCATAACCGTTTTTATCAACTGAATCAAACGATTAATATTCCATGGACCAACAAAGCCCTGACGATAGAATATGCTACTTACCGTGACAAGACATTACCGGGTAGTGAAGAAAAATGGAAATTGAAAATAAGTGGTTATAAAAAAGAAAAAGTTGCGGCAGAAATGCTGGCCAGTATGTATGATGCATCATTGGACCAGTTTTACCAGCATAACTGGAGTCAGCCTTATATCTGGTCATATTATTATAACAACAAAAGTTGGAATGGCTCACAGAATTTTGTAAGAATAGAATCAAACCAACGGTATAATAGTGAAGAAGAAAGTAAATATGTTGATAAACGATATGATTATCTTTTTGCCGGAATGAATGGAGATAATGGAAGAGATTATTATGGGGGAAATCCTAAATTAATGCGAATGGCCAGTCCGGGTATTGCCGAACCAGATATGATGCCTGCTAATGTACCTAACCAAATGGATGAAGAATCAAAAGTAGTGTCAAAAAAAGATGGCAATATAAACACTGAGCTAAAACAGAAAAGTACTGGTGGCATAGCTGATAAAACCGGCAAAGAAAAAACAGGCGAACAGTCCGGTGACGTAAAGATTCGTAAAAACTTCAACGAAACAGCTTTCTTTTTTCCTGATCTGAAAACAGACAGTACGGGTGCCATTGAATTTTCATTTACTATGCCGGAAGCTTTGACCAAATGGAAATTCATGGCGCTGGCGCACACAAAAGAAGCAGCATTTGGCAGCAGTATCAAAGAAATTGTTACACAAAAAGAATTGATGGTGCAACCTAACCCACCCCGCTTTTTACGAGAAGGTGATAAAATGGAATTCAGTGCAAAGATTGTAAACCTGTCGGACAAGGAATTTACCGGAACTACAACATTTCAGTTATTTGATGCAGCTACGAATGAATCAGTAGACGGGCGATTCAGAAATATGGTAGCTAATCAGTACTTTACTGTCGCAGCCGGGCAAAGTGAAGTTGTTAAGTTCCCTATTGAAATTCCTTACCAGTTCAATAAAGCATTAGTATGGAGAATTGTAGCCAGGGCTCCCCTCTCCACAAGTGGAGAGGGAAAGGGTGAGGTTAGCGATGGTGAAGAGAATGCTCTACCCGTGCTCACTAACCGAATGCTGGTAACAGAAACAATGCCACTGCCCATGAGAGGAACAGGTACAAAGAATTTTACATTTGAAAAATTACTCAATAGTGGCAAAAGTGAATCATTACAACATTATTCATTGACACTGGAATACACCTCCAACCCTGCCTGGTATGCGGTGCAGGCACTTCCTTACCTGATGGAATATCCGTATGAATGTGCAGAGCAAACCTGGAACAGGTATTATGCCAATTCACTGGCCACTTATATTTCCAATTCATCTCCCCGTATCAAACAAGTATTTGAAAAATGGAAAATAAAAGATACCGCTGCATTGATGAGTAATTTGCAAAAGAACCAGGAACTGAAAGCTGTACTACTGGAAGAAACACCATGGGTGTTGCAAGCAAGGAATGAAGCTGAACAAAAAAGAAATATTGCGTTGCTTTTTGATATGGTAAAAATGAGTGAGCAACTTAACAGTTCTTATGATAAAATGAAGCAAATGCAAAGTAGCAATGGCGGCTTTGTATGGTTTACCGGCGGGCCGGATGACCGTTATATTACCCAGTATATTACTACCGGTATTGGCCACCTGAAGAAATTAAAAGGAATTGCTGATGGCCAGGCTGACAAATTGAAAGCCATTTTAACAACAGCAATCCCTTATCTGGACAGGAAGATCAAAGAAGACTATGATTATTTAATCAGGTATAAAGTTAACCTGAAACAACAGAATATCGGTTACACACAGATCCAGTATCTGTACATGAGAAGTTTCTTTCCTGAATATAAAATAGAAGCTGCTTCACAAACAGCCTATAATTATTTCTATAAACAGTCGCAGCAATATTGGGTTGGCCAAAGCAAATATATGCAGGGTATGATTGCATTAGCATTGAATAGAACGGATGATGCAATAACACCAGTAGCTATTTTAAAATCACTGAAAGAAACCTCCATTATCAATGAAGAACTCGGAATGTACTGGAAAGATCAGACCAATGGATGGTTCTGGTACCAGGCACCAATTGAAACGCAGGCATTATTGATTGAAACTTTTCAGGAAGTAGGTAAGGACACAAAGACTGTTGATGATCTGAGAACATGGTTACTAAAAAATAAGCAAACCAATAACTGGAAAACAACAAAAGCAACTGCGGAAGCCTGTTATGCATTATTATTACAAGGAACAGAATGGTTGAGCAACGAACCTGTTGTTGAAATAAAATTGGGTAGTACAACAATTAGCTCTACT
>JANMLJ010000004.1:0-3046 GCA_031372465.1 Chitinophagaceae bacterium
TTTGTCCACTGGACCCTGTGGGTTTGTCTTTCAATACTTTTAAACGACCGGCCTTTAATACGCTTACCAACGGAGCATGTTTCTCCAGCACTTCAAAAGAACCACTGATGCCGGGCATTTGTACGCCATAAACTTCGCCGCTGTATATTTTTCTTTCTGGTGTTAAAATTTCAAGACTCATATTTAGTACTTAGTATTTAGACCTTTAGTATTAAGACATGGACGTATCAACACCTTTAATTTTCGTCTTTTAATGAATTATAAAAAGCTAAAATCATTTTATAAATTTGTAAAGCTTCATCAATTAAAGAGTTATAAATCTCCTTATTTATGTAATTAACACGGTGAGCCAGTTCAATCTGCGTTTGAGCTTCATTAATTGATCCCATTGAAAACTCAAGAAATCTTTTAAACTGCTTATTAGTTCCTCGCCCTGCACCTTCAGAAATATTACTTGGTACAGAAACAGCGCAACTTCTAAATTGAGATGTCAACCCGTATCTCTCTTCTTTTGGAAAGATTAAACTTACATCGTAAACTTTAACTACAAAATCCATCGAACGCTGCCAAATCTTTAGTTCCCTGTAATTATGCATCCCCATACAAGTATATAGTAATTTAAGTATTCAGAACTTAGACCCCAACTCTTTCACATTAACTTTAAATATTCCGACTCTAATCTCTGTACTAAATACTAATAATCTCCATACTATTTCGCATCCGCCATCAACTTTTTACCTTTTTCAATGGCATCATCAATGCTACCAACCAGGTTAAAAGCTGCTTCCGGATATTCATCCACTTCGCCATCCATTATCATATTGAAACCACGGATGGTTTCTTCAATCGGAACCAGTACACCCTTTAAACCGGTAAAGGCTTCCGCCACATGGAATGGTTGTGATAAGAAACGCTGTACTTTTCTTGCACGGCTTACTACCAGTTTATCATCATCACTTAATTCATCCAAACCAAGGATGGCAATGATATCCTGTAATTCTTTATAACGCTGCAACATCAGCTTCACATTGTTTGCACAATTGTAGTGAAGATCTCCAACAATTTTTGGTGTTAATATTCTTGAAGTAGAATCCAACGGGTCAACCGCCGGATAAATACCTAAGTCAGCAATTTTACGGCTAAGAACTGTTGTTGCATCCAGGTGAGCAAAAGTAGTTGCAGGCGCCGGGTCAGTCAGGTCATCCGCAGGTACATACACCGCTTGCACAGAAGTGATAGAACCATTTTTTGTAGAAGTGATCCTTTCCTGCATGATTCCCATTTCAGTAGCCAGCGTAGGTTGATAACCTACCGCTGAAGGCATACGACCTAATAAAGCTGAAACTTCAGAACCAGCCTGGGTGAAACGGAAAATATTATCTACAAAGAATAAGATATCACGGCCTTTTCCTTCTCCATCACCATCACGGTAATATTCTGCAATAGTCAAACCGGAAAGTGCTACCCTGGCCCTTGCTCCGGGAGGTTCATTCATCTGTCCGAAAACAAAAGTAGCTTTTGAATCAGCAAGGTCTTTCATATCTACTTTAGATAGATCCCATCCGCCTTCTTCCATACTATGTTTGAAAGCATCTCCATATTTCATAATGCCTGCTTCAATCATCTCTCTCATCAGGTCATTTCCTTCCCTGGTTCTTTCACCCACACCGGCAAATACCGAAACACCTGCATAAGCTTTGGCGATATTATTAATCAATTCCTGAATCAATACGGTTTTGCCTACTCCTGCACCACCAAATAACCCGATCTTTCCTCCTTTTGCATAAGGCTCAATAAGGTCAATAACTTTAATACCAGTAAATAATACTTCAGAAGCCGTACTCAGGTTTTCAAACATAGGAGGTTTGCTGTGAATTGGACGGCCACCAACTTTACTTACAGCTGGCAAACCATCAATTGGATCTCCTGTTACATTAAAAAGACGACCTTTAATTGCATCTCCAACCGGCATGGCAATCGGTATACCAGTATCGATTACTTCCATACCACGAACAAGACCTTCGGTACCATCCATCGCAATAGTACGAACACTATCCTCACCAAGGTGCTGTTGTACCTCTAATACAAGGATGTCTCCATTTTGTCTTTTCAGTTCTAATGAATTATAAATTTCAGGTAGTGTGCCATTAAACTGTACATCAACAACAGCGCCGATTACTTGTTTTACTTTTCCAACATTTGCCATATTTCTTGTTTCTGGTTTTTAGTTTCTGGTAGTTGGTTGTCAATTTTTGAAATTCCTTTTTTTATCAGGAAGTCTGCTAATAAACAGTGATCAACAACCAGTATTCTTTTCAGGCCGCAAAGGTAAGGGTGCAGGGGTAATTTGCCAATTAGAAAAGCAGGGTTTTTTAAGTTGGGGAAAACTGGGTGGATAGCCGTTTCTCAAAAATATACCAGGCTAATTTTTCGAAAAAAAAATCACTGAATTCAATGATGTTGAAATAAGCAGACAGATTGAGGGCTGGGTTCTTTATTGTACATTTATACAAACCAATGCTTTAGACTGAATTATGGGTATTCATAGGTATTTTTTTATACTATTTTTCTTATTTGTCCTCCTAAACGGCATTTGTTTTGCCCAATTCAGCAAAAAAATTGATAGCCTTGAAAAAGTTTGCAATACAGCCTCTACTGATAATGAAAAAGTAACCGCTTATGGTCAGCTGGCTGAGTTGTATTATGTTTATCAGTTTGACAATATTGGTGATAGTATCCTGGAAAGACAGGCAAAACTGGCAGAGTTATCCGGTGATAAACAATTAATATTGGATGCCTATTTCGGTGATGCCATTACCAATATTTCAGCCTGGAGAAGGAAAGAAAGTTTTGACAAAGCTTTATCCTTTTTGGAAAAAGGCCGGGATTATGCAAAATCGCTAGCAAGTGATGAGTGGCTTGCCCTCGCTTATGCAAGAATTGCTAACCTGTATAGAAAATGGGGCTCGACCCCGCCGTGCTCGCCGCCATGACCAATGTCGCCAGCACGCTGCTGTGCCTCGATGAAACCATCACGAAGGAATAA
>JANMLJ010000015.1:0-1806 GCA_031372465.1 Chitinophagaceae bacterium
GGTAGACGTTTTTACCAGAAAAGATTACCGTGATATTGTTTTGGATAGTATCAGGTTTTGCCAGGCAGAAAAGGGTTTGTTACTGCATTGCAGGTGCATCATGAGCAATCATGTACATTTAATTGCATCTGCCAAACGCGAAAATCTGAGTGATGTACCGGGAGATTTTAAAAAATTTACGGGTAAAAAAATTATTGAAGCCATAAAGCAGAATAAATCGGAAAGCAGGAGAGAGTGGATGGCCCGGATATTTGAAGAGCAGGGTCGGAAGAACAGCCGGAATACCAATTATCAGTTTTGGAGGCAAAGCTTGTCCCGCACCTGATGCGGAATAACCAGCCGATGGAGCTTTACAGTTCAGCTTTCATAGTTCAGAAAATGAATTATACGCATAATAATCCGCTGGAGGCAGGTATTGTAGAAAAGCGGGAGCATTACATATAAAGTATAGCAAAAGATTATTTTTACACAAAGAGATGCGGGCTGTTGGAATTAGTATTTTTATGAGCTAATGTTTTCAGTCATTAGTTGAAAACTAAGGACAACAACCTTAAAGTTTTGATTTGCTGAAAGAGTTGGAAGACTACGGAGAACGGGGGATGAAAAACCCTCCGAAGACCTGGAAAACAATGAAAATAGTATTTCAGCCTGGTAAATATTTTTTATCATCAATGGTCAGACCGGGACGGTCAGACCATATCACCACCTCGCTACAATCTTAAAATTCAGCAATCGTGGTGTCAAACGATTTGGTAATAAATAAACGGTATTGGAAAAATCTTTGATGAACAAATAAGAAATGGTATTGGCACGGTCAATGATATTAAACACTTCCAGACTGGCCCAGATATTGTCGAAGTTGCGAAAAGGGGAGTGACTGCGGCGCTTTGCTCTGTCATCATCCATCAACAACGCACTGAATCCGATATCAGCACGGATATATGGTTCTATCACCGCCGCATTGCGGTAACGAATAGCATTGGGAATATTATACGGCAGATTACTGCCATACAATAGATTCAAAAACATTTTAAAATTCTTATTCGTAGGTAAATAATCCTGAAAATACATACCAAATGTTATCCGCCGGTCTGTAGGACGTCGCAACCAACCCACTTTGAAATTTACACTATCCACCACCGTCTGGTCAGAACTGCGTGCTGTAATAAATTGCCCGGCAGCATTTTTATAGCGGTAGTAATTATCACCGGTAATGTCTTCATTGGTTTTCATGATGCCGATACTTATCCAGCTTTCTGCATCAGGTACCAATTCGCCATGCAAGCGCATCTCAATACCGGTGGCATATGCTTTTGCATTGTTCTCACCAAAATAACGAACCCGCACATTGTCCACATCATACGGTACTACATCCGTCATACTTTTATAATAAAGTTCGGTGGTCCACCGCATAGGGCGGTCGCCTAAGCCAACAAAATTATAATCAAAGCCCGCAACACCCTGCCAGCTTTTTTGTGATTTTAAATTAGTGTTCACGGTACCGTTATATCGCCTTAGCTCCCGGTAAAATGGCGGCTGATGATAGGCGCCCGCAGCTACCCGGAAGATGATGTCCCTTTTTCCGAGAGGCTTCCAACTGGCACCAAGCCGCGGAGAAACCAGGAATTCTTTACTGAGTGAATTATAATTGAAACGTACCCCGGCAGTCAGGGTAGCTGAATGACTTGAATCTTTTCCCAGCAAAATATTATCCTGCAGGTAACCGGAAAATTTATTGATGTCCAGGTTGGTGGTTGACTTTATCACTTTATTCAGGCGGAGTAAATTTGCCTGGTAGGGTAATGC
>JANMLJ010000030.1:0-2379 GCA_031372465.1 Chitinophagaceae bacterium
CATCATTCTTTACTTTCACTTTTATCGCATATACCAGGTTCGCTCTTTCCTCTTTGGTCTGTATAGTTTTGGGAGTAAATTCTGCTTTGTCGGATACCCAGATGATAGTACCGGTATATTCTTTGTATTTTTTAGCTCCATTATCGATCAATACTTTGATAGATTGATTTAAGGTGAACTGTGATAATTGTATTCCGGTGATATAAGCCCGAAGGTTGAGGGATGATAAATCTGCAATTTTATATAAAGCTTTTCCGGCAGATGTCACTTCCCCTGTTTCAGCATATTTAGTGATCACTGTTCCGGTAACCGGGTTTATTATAGCAGCTCTGCCAGCCTGGTCTTTTAATTGTGCCACTCTCTTTTTAAGCGGATTGGCTTCACTGAGTATGCTTCGATTCTGCGTAGCAATATTATTTTTTTGTACAGTAATTTGTTGTTGCGTTACACTCATTTGTTTTCTGGCTACTTCAAGCTGAGAATTAATATCATCCAGTTGTTTACCGGTAGCTGCATCAGCTTTTACAAGATTCTCTACCCTTGTTTTTTCGTGCAATAAATAATTGAGTTGTGCCTGTTGTACACCCAGCTGATTTTGCAATAACTGAATTTGCGGACCGGCATCTGCTGTTTTTTCCTGTAATGCCCTGATACTTGCCTCTACCTGTTCCTGCTGCAGGGAAACATTGGTGGCATCAATAGTTCCAATAATACTGTCTTTGTATAGCAACGCCCCTTCCTGTACATTTAATGAAAGTATTTTACCCGACATCTCGGATGACACAATAGTTTCATCCGCTTCAAATGTTCCGGCAGCATCAAAACTCTTTCCGTTTCCCTGGCAGCCTGCTATGGCCAAAAAGGTGACCGAACCAATAACAAAATATACTTTTTTCATATAAGGCTGATTTATTGTTTTCCCGAAATTGTTTGATAATTTATTTGCGCTTGTAATAATAGCACCTCGTGCGAGATTAATGATTGCCTCGATTGATCTTCTGCATTTATTTCGCGCAGGTAATCATTGGCCGTTATTACTCCATTTTCCAGTTGCGCTTTAGCCGCCTCTTTTACTTTTATTCTCAGGTCAATGATTTCCTTATCAGTTGCAATCAGTTGTTGCAGTTTATCTATTTCAGCCTGCTGTTGTTTTAATTGGGTGCCGGTATTTAATAAAAAAATATCTTTTTGTACGGTAATTGACTGCTGATTTATTTCAATAAGTTTTTTTTCGTTTTGCCGGGTATAAAATCCACCAAAGTTCCAATTAAGCCGAAGACCGGTTGTATAAAAAAAAGCAAATTCATTTTTAAGAAAATTCAATCCGGGTTTGCCATAACCACCTTGCAGAAATAAACCGGCTTTTGGTTTGTTTCTGGAATTGATGAGTTTTAGTTGACCGCCCATCAATTTTTCCTGGGTAGAGAACAATTTTAGTTCGGGCCGTTGAATGTCATTGTTTACCAGAGCCGGTTGAATAAAGGGTGTTTCCAACCGGATATTTTCCGGAAGAGATTGATGAATAAACAAACCAAGCACATCCGTCAACCCTTTTCTTGTTGCTGAAAGCTCAATGATACGCTGGTCAGCTTTTAATAATTCTGCCTTTAAAATATTCAGATTTGATTTGAAGGCAATACCATTTTTTACCTGCGCATCTACTTTTATCATTCCTGTATTCAGATCATTTTTAATCAGGTCAACCTGTTTTAGTTGCTCATCTAAAAATAAAACGCCCAGAAAAAGCTGGTTGATCCTTTCTTTGAGTTTATATAATTCTACTTCTACTTTTTGCAGTTCTGCTTCGGCATTCAATTGCTGCATCTCTTTCTGATCTTTTATTACCCCACCATCATAAATAAGTTGATTGATATCTGCCAGTATTTTATACTGGTCTTTGTTTACCGTAGCGATGGAGATACCCGGAATAGAAATTTCAACACCGGAAACTGCCGATTGGTAAGAAAGCTGGCCGCTTGCGCTGAATTGCGGCAAAAAACCCTTGCTGAGGTTATCAACAGTCAGATCTTTTGATTGCCTTATCAGGTCTCTTTGTTTAATCAACGGATAATTTTGCTGAGCAAGTTCATAGGCTTTTTCTAGACTCAGTGGTGGCCCGTTCTGTGCTATCGATACAAATGGCCATAAGAAAAAGAGTAGTAAATATTTTTTCATAAAAACTATTTCCGGATTGAATCAATAATAAATTTTGGTATTTCTTTTTTCCGCTCTTCCATGATCTGGTTGAACTGCGTTTCATTTAACCGGAGAGTGCGCGTTAGCATCGGTTTTGCTACAAATGGGAATATGGTCATGGACAAAAGATTCATCATCAGATGAACCGGATGAATTTTTTTTATGGTGCCCTTTTTTATTTCC
>JANMLJ010000201.1:0-4865 GCA_031372465.1 Chitinophagaceae bacterium
GTAATTTCATGATAACTTTTGAACAGGCTCTCCGTACTTTCGATTCAACAAAAATCAAGGTATATACCGATTCTACATTTATTCCTGTTGTTGATTACGCATTTAAAAAAGATAGTACCAATAAAAAACTGACCCTGATAAATACCTGGAAAGAAAATACTGCCTATCATATTATTATGGATAAAGATTTTGCAGCCGATTCATCAGGGAAAAAACTATTAAAGACAGATACCCTCCATTTTCAAACAAAGAAAATGGCCGATTATGGGTCTCTTCAATTAAAATTTAAAAATCTTGACACCGCCAGGCACCCGGTCTTACTGATTGTGCAAAACGAAACAATTTTAAAATCGATAGCCTTAAAAGATGCTGGTTTCTCACAAGCACTTTTCTTGCCCGGAGAATATGAACTCCGCATCTTATACGATGATAATAATAATGGCGTCTGGGATCCGGGCCAATTTTTCGGAAAACATAAACAACCAGAACTGGTAAAGCCGATTGAAAGAAAGATTACAGTAAAGCCGGCCTTTCAGAATGAGTTTGAAATAACATTATAAAGGAACAAGAAAACAAGGCACAAGAAAACAAGGAGCAAGAATACAAGGAACAAGAAGACAAGGAACAAGAAGACAAGGTGCAAGAAGACAAGGCACAAGAAAACAAGGCGCAAGAAGACAAGGCACAAGAAGGCAAGGCGCAAGAAAAACAAGGCACAAGCGACAAGAAAGAAAAGTAAAATTTTCGGACTCCCTTGTTCCTTGCACCTTGAACCTTGTACCTTTGTCAAATGCAATTCTCTTCCTCCTTACTCGAAAATGCTGTCAATGAATTTGCCAAACTTCCAGGTATTGGTAAAAAAACAGCCCTGCGTTTAGTATTACATCTTTTAAAACAGGATACTAAAGTTGCCGGTCAATTCAGCGAGGTCATTGCAAGAATGAGGACTGAAATCAAATTCTGCCATCGCTGCTATAATGTAGCTGATGGGGATATTTGTTCTATTTGCGCTAACTCCATGAGAAAACAAGAAGTTATTTGTGTAGTGGAGAATATCCGTGATGTTATTGCTATTGAAAGCACCCAACAATATAATGGTACCTATCATGTTCTTGGTGGTGTTATTTCTCCGCTGGATGGTATTGGTCCTAATCAACTGAATATAGAATCATTGATTAACCGGATTGACAAAGAAAAAACTGCAGAATTGATTTTTGCGCTTAATCCAAATATACAAGGCGATACCACTATTTATTATATTCAGAAGAAATTACCCGCAGGATCCGGTGGACAACCTGCCAATCTTCGTATTACCACTATTGCCCGGGGGATTGCTTTTGGAGGAGAACTGGAATATGCAGATGAAATGACATTAGCCAGAAGTCTTCAAAACCGGCTACCGGTTGAGAGCTATGTTTCCAGCCGTTAAAACCCTCTGCGTTCCCTGCGTTCTCAGCGTGAATCCTCTTACCCATAAGGCTTGCCAGCAAGCCGTAGCTTTAGCGTAGGCTTGGTTATTATAACCATATAACTTAGCTTTGCAACTTATTACAGGCAGATTTGTTTATTGTTCAGCCTGATCTAAACAAGAACTAATAAACGTCACGAAACTCCTTCCTGGTTTTCCAACGTTTATAGTTCGCCAACAATAATATATGAAAACAATTCAGGATTGTTTGAACGAACGTATTTTGATCATTGATGGTGCCATGGGCACTATGATTCAGCAGCATAAACTGACAGAAGCCGATTATCGTGGTGAACGCTTTAAAGACTGGCCTACAGATGTAAAAGGCAATAACGACCTGCTGAATATTACGCAACCGCAGATCATTACAGGTATTCATAAACAATACCTGGATGCAGGTGCTGATATTATTGAAACGAATACATTCAGCAGTACTACCATTGCTATGGCAGATTATAATATGCAGTCACTGGCATACGAACTAAATGTAGCTGCAGCCAACTGTGCAAAAGAAGCCATTAAGCAATCCGGCAAGCAAGCCTGGGTAGCAGGCGCCATAGGTCCTTTAAATAAAACACTAAGCTTGTCTCCTGATGTAAATAATCCAGGGTTCAGAGCTGTTACATTTGATGAAGTGGTAACTGCTTACTACGAACAGGTAAAAGGATTAGTAGATGGTGGTGCAGATATTTTATTAATAGAAACCATCTTTGATACACTCAATGCCAAAGCTGCCATCTTTGCAATCAAGAAATATTTCAGAGATACTAAAAAAGAATCTTTGCCGGTAATGATCAGCGGAACTATAACGGATGCATCCGGCAGAACACTAAGCGGACAAACACTGGAAGCTTTTTATACATCCGTTATGCATGCCAAACCCTTAAGCATTGGTTTGAATTGTGCCTTAGGTGCAAAAGAAATGCGGCCACATATTGAAGAACTGTCACATATAGCCAGTTGCTTTGTGTCAGCTTATCCGAATGCAGGTTTGCCCAATGCTATGGGTGAATATGATGAACATCCGGAAGATACGGCCCATTACCTGGAAGACTGGGCTAAGGAAGGTTGGGTAAATATTGTGGGTGGTTGTTGTGGCACTACACCCGATCATATTAAGCATATTGCTGACGAAGTAAAAAATGTCAAACCAAGACAATTGCCGGTGATAGAAAAGGTGTTAGTATAAAATTGGAGATCGCAAATTGCAATCCCAACGAATTAATTAGAAACGTAGAATGAAATCAAAACAGATTGCTACATTATCCGAAGGTGCGATAGTAAATAAAATTTACATTATCCGGGGTCAGAAAGTTATGCTGGATAAAGATCTTGCAGAAATGTACGATGTAGAAGCCAAGCGACTAAATGAAGCAGTTCGCAGAAATAGTTCCCGTTTTCCGGAAGATTTTATGTTTCAACTAACCGAAGAAGAAACTATTTCTTCAAGGTCGCAAATTGCGACCTTGAAGAAAGGAAGAGGATCAAATATCAAATACCTACCCTATGTCTTTACAGAACAAGGGGTAGCTATGCTTTCTTCCGTTCTTCGTTCTGAAAGAGCCATCCAGGTTAATATCCAGATTATCCGGGTATATACCAAAATGAAGCAATTGCTTCTTGACAATAAAGACCTTTGGTTAAAAATAGAAAAAATTGAACAGGCGCTGGTGAAAAAAGATAATGAAATACTCGCCATTTTCAATGCACTTAAAAATTTATTGATAAAAGAAGAACTGCCAAGAGTACGCGTTGGTTTTAAAATTCCAAAGAAGAAAAAATAACAGATGGAATAAAAAAAATATATGACAACTGCAAAGCTGTTATTAATAATATCACTTCTTATACTTGTCGTAAATAACTTATCCTTTATTAAAAAGTTATTTTCAAAAAAGAAATTATAGATGCAAGAAAACATTATCAGACCTTATTTAAGATTAGCAGGGTTAGAGCCATTGGTTATCCGCCCGGAAACAAATTTTGTAAACGTAGGTGAACGTACAAATGTTACCGGGTCTAAAATGTTTGCCAGGCTAATCAAAGAAAATAAATATGAAGAGGCACTCAGCGTAGCAAGACAACAGGTAGAGAATGGAGCCCAGGTACTGGATGTAAATATGGACGATGCATTGCTGGATGGCGTTTTGGCCATGACTACTTTTTTGAATTTAGTGCAAAGTGAACCAGATATAGCGAAGATTCCTATTATGATCGACTCTTCCAAGTTTGAGATCATAGAAGCAGGTTTGAAATGTGTTCAGGGAAAATGCATCGTTAATTCTATCTCCATGAAAGAAGGAGAAGAAAAATTTATTGAACAGGCCATCATCTGTCAGAGTTATGGTGCATCAGTGATAGTGATGGCTTTTGATGAAAAAGGTCAGGCAGATACCAAACAACGTAAAGTAGAGATCTGTCACAGGGCATATAAAATATTAACCGAGCAGGTGGGCTTTGATCCGCAGGATATAATTTTTGATCCCAACATATTCGCTATAGCTACGGGTATGGAAGAACATAATAATTATGGAGTAGATTTTATTGAAGCAACCAAAGAAATAAAACAACTGATGCCGTTGACCAAAATAAGTGGTGGCGTCAGTAATCTTTCATTCGCTTTTCGGGGTAATGATCATGTGCGGGAAGCTATGAACAGTGTATTTCTTTTCTATGCCATTAAGGCTGGTATGGATATGGGTATTGTAAATGCCGGTCAATTGGTGGTCTATGATGAAATAGAACCGAAGCTGAAAAAACTTTGCGAGGAGGTGATTCTTAACCGCAATAATGATAATAACGAAGCCACAGAAAGCCTTATTGCTTTTGCAGAAACGGTAAAAGCAAAGGGGAAAGAGAATATCAAAGACGAAAGCTGGAGAGAAACATCCGTAGAAGAAAGATTAAAGCACTCTTTAGTAAACGGCATCACCGATTATATTGATGCAGATACAGAAGAGGCAAGAATAAAATACCCTAAACCACTTGATGTAATTGAAGGTCCACTGATGGATGGAATGAATGTGGTTGGTGATTTATTCGGTGCAGGTAAAATGTTTTTGCCACAGGTTGTAAAGAGTGCCCGGGTAATGAAAAAATCGGTAGCTGTACTTACACCAACAATATTTTTACCTATATCATGAACATCGCCTTTTACGGTGGCTAATAATACTTTAGGGGCACCGGCAGCTTCTTCATTAATAGTTCCGGCGGCTATATGTGCTTGCTTTCTTTCTTCTTTTTCTGCTTCAATAAAAGGTGTAAGAACAGCCACCGATTTTTTCATTACCCGGGCACTCTTTACAACCTGTGGTAAAAACATTTTACCGGCACCGAATAAATCACCCACCACATTCATTCCATCCATTAGCGGACCTTCGATAACATCAAGGGGCTTTGG
>JANMLJ010000102.1:0-2783 GCA_031372465.1 Chitinophagaceae bacterium
TTGACAGGAGCAGCAGCTGCTGCATTAATAACCGGTGAAATGATGATCAGCAAAATGAATCCCTGTAAAATAAAAACCTGCAGGTAAGAACGCCAGAAAAAGTTTTTACCCCATTCGTTCCTCCATGCCTGGTAACGGTAATCTTCCTTTTTATTTTTATTCCTGTTGTAGATATGAATACTAAGACGGAGTCCCCAAATAAGTATCAGGGAATATAAAACCAATAGCACAGTCCATCGTTCTGTTGCAATAAAAAGATAACTGCAAATAATAATATAGCCAATGCCCCAGGCAATATCCGCTACATCATTCCTCTTTTTATACAATGCAATCAGAAACCAACCTGAAACATACACCAGGATGATAAAAAAGCAGTTGAGAAAAAGATTTGCCATTATGCCACCCATTTTACTATATAATATCCTGCGGTACTTACTATACCGGTAAGCAATGCACCCCAGGCGATATCAATAAAAACAATGGGCAATGGCCAGTTTTTTAATGTAGCCAGATTGGTAAGGTCGTAAGTGGCATAGGTAATGATGCCAAAGAAAGCGCCGCTTATAATAGCTTTGGTCAATGAGTTTTTTTCTACCGCCGGCAGAATGGAGAAATAAAATATACCGACGATAAAAAGAAGGTAAAAAATAATAGCTGCTGGCCAGTTTACTTTATCACTTAAAAAACCACCCAGGTATTTACGGTAAAGATCTTTGGCAATAAAACCCAACCATGCCATGTCAATGGCAAAAAAGACAACGGTTGTTAAGAGGTAACTGATAATAAGCTTGGAGAATGGCATAGGAGTGAAGTTAAACATTAATAAGTACTATTGATACCTGTTTATTCATGGAATGCTGGTATGGTCAGCTTACAAGTACTAATGAATAATACATATAACGGATTAAATTGTTTAGATCATGCGCTGGTTTTCGATGTCATGGTGCGTGTTCTCACGCACCATGACATTCCATTTGAAATAAAAAATGAGGGATTATCTTCTTAGCCGGTTAACCACGAATTTTATAATCATCTTTTTATTTCCCGGGTTGCTTTGTGCCAGCAACAATGCTAGTTCTACTTATATATTGTCATTTAACTTTACCTCGCCTGTTTTATTAAACCGGTGTTTATTCTTTTAGTTCCTTATTTTTTTCTTAACAAAAAAAGTAACAAAAAAGTCAAGGACAAAAGAATGGCTCCGCCCTTTTGTCCGGCCTTGCCCCCATTTCCATACTTGCCCCTTCTTCTTTTTTAATCTTCAGCAATGATTCCGGCAAAGGGCAAGACTCCGCTTCATGTTATTTCAATACCCTGAAGGCGCTCTGTTCCGCCTTATTGTCATTTAAGAAATATATGTATTATAAAATGGCGGAACAAGGCGCTAATAATTTTCCTACATCCGAATTGCGAAGTAATTTTTACAAACTGTTGCAGTTGGTTCCAAATCGGAACAAACTGAGCGTGTTGGTTTTCCAGAGTTCCTTCTATCGATGTGACCAGGGAAGAATCAAAATATTGATTTTTGATCCTTAATTTTAAACAGGGAAATAAACTACTTAAAGATGGTGAAGTATATCTTATTCATATCTCTTCTTCTTCCCGTTACCTTGTTTTCTCAAACAGGTACAGAAAAAATATTTTCCCGCCAGCAGATAAAAGATGATATTAGTTTTTTGGTAAAGACAGTAGAAAATGTTCATCCCAATCCTTATCATGCCATAACGAAAGAAAAATTTACTTTACTGACCGACAGCATTATCAAATCGTTAAAAGAAAATACCACCCTGTCCGAAGCATGGGTCTGTTTTTCCAAAATGATGGCAGCATACAATGAAGGTCATAGTTCTATTGGTTATCCTACAGAACTGCAACAACAAATACAGGCGGGCACTATTCAACTATTTCCGGTATTGATAAAAGAATTCAACGGGGAGAACCTCGTGGTTCGTTATGATCTTTCTATGGATAGTGTACTAAAAACCGGTGACCTTATCACGCACATCAATGGACAATCTGCCGGCCAACTTTTGGCAACACTTAATTCCCTGTATGGTGGTCTGCCCACCTGGCGAAATATACAGGTGCTGCGCGACTTTGCCGGGCAATTAGTATTGCATACTATACAAGCTCCTTACCGTATCCGTTATACCAGGGCCGGGGTAAAAAAAGAAATTACTATTCAGCCGGTGAGTTTGGCAGACTTACAGTCAAGAGCAACCGAATTTCGTAAACAAAATTCCATTACCACTACGCTGGCAAACTATACTTTTCAGCGAACGGAAGAAAATATCGGCTACCTCAATTTCCGATCGATGAAGGACCTGCCGGTATTCTCCAGGTTTCTCGATTCGGTGTTTACTGCTATTAAAGAAAACCCGGTAGAAGGATTGATCATTGACCTCCGGCAGAATAGTGGTGGCAATTCTGCCCTCGGAGATAAACTGATCGGCTATATCAGCGACAAACCCTTTCGTATGGGCGGCGGCGTAAAATGGAAAATAAGTGATGAGTACAAAACATTTATACAGGAACAGGCGAAAACAAATGCTGTATATGCCAGCGGATCTTTCAAACAGTATTTAAATAAAACCACCGGCGATATTATTATCGAAATAGAATCCAGCACACATGGAGGAGGTAAAAACAAGTTGCGTTATTCCGGAAAAATAGGTGTTCTTACCGGGCCCAATACTTTTTCCAGTGCCAATATGCTGAGCAATGCTATTAAAGATTACCAGCTGGCCACCATTATAGGCGAAGCTACCGGTGAAGCTCCTAAT
>JANMLJ010000105.1:0-3476 GCA_031372465.1 Chitinophagaceae bacterium
GCTTACCCGCCATTTTAGGATCTTCTTTCATTACATCCATAATGATGGCTTTCTCTCTTGCTACTACTTCTGCAGGTACACTGGCCGCATCAACGGCTACAGGATTTAATGCTGCAATTTGCATTGCTATATCCTTACCCACTTCTGCATTTGCTTTATTCAAACCAACGAGCACACCAATGCGGTAAGCACCATGAATATAAGAAGCAACATAAGGAGCAGTTACTCTTTCAAATTTAGTAATGGCAATTTTTTCTCCGATAGCCGCTAATTTATCATTTACCAGGTCTGCTACTTTAGCATCGCCGATAGCTACATTATTCAATTCTTCAGTCGATTGAATATTATTTGCAAGCGCTGCATCAGCAATACTCTGAACGAACGCAACGAAATCAGTGTTTAAGGCAACAAAATCTGTTTCGCAGCTTACACATACAACGATACCTGTTGTATGATCAGCAGATGTTTGTGCTATTACCACACCTTCTTTTGCTTCGCGGTCATTTCTTTTTGCCGCTACTTTCTGGCCTTGCTTGCGCAACCAATCGATGGCTGCTTCAAAATCACCATTTGCTTCCATTAAAGCCTTGCGGCAATCCATCATACCTGCACCAGTAGCCTGGCGAAGTTTGTTTATCTCTTGTGCACTTATAGTTGCTGTGCTCATAGTTTATAAGGTTTACCTTAAATCCTCCAACAGGGGACCTAAGAAATTTTAAAATAATTTGAATAGTCTTTCTAACACCCCTTTAGGGGATGGGGGTTTATCTCCTTCCACCACCAGGGCCTCTGTTAGCACCACCCGGACCACCGGTAGTACGACGTCTTTGTCCACCTGGGCCACCAGCACCGCCAGGACCACCAGCTCCACGTCCTCGGCCACCACGGCCACCTTCAGCCTGTGCTTCTGCTTCTAATCTTGCGGCTCTTTTTTCTGCTTCATCGCTAACTGTATCTTCTACATCGTCATCTTTAGCAGCTTGTCTTTCAGCAAGACCTTCTGAAATAGCAGCAATAATATAGTTAACAAGGATCGAAATAGATTTGGTAGCATCATCATTTGCAGGAATGGCAAAGTCAACTTTATTGGGATCACAGTTTGTGTCAACTAAACCAAAAGTCTGGATACCTAATCTTTTTGCTTCAGCAAGTGCAATGTGCTCATGCCCGATATCAACGATAAATAAAGCAGCAGGTACACGACCCAACTGGGCAATACCACCTAATACTTTTTCCATCTTTTCTTTATCACGGCTCAATGTTAGACGTTCTTTTTTGGTAACGCTGTCAAAGGAACCATCGCCCAGCATTTTTTCAATGCTCTGCATTTTCTTTACACTCTTACGAACTGTGTTGAAGTTGGTAAGCATACCACCCAGCCAACGTTCTGTTACGAAAGGCATATTTACTTTTCTGGCACACTCATTTACAATATCTTTTGCCTGCTTCTTGGTACCTACAAACAAAATCTTTTTACCACTCCGGGCAATCTGCTTTAGAGCAGCCGCCGTTTCCTGCAGGCACTCTACTGTTTTGTTCAGGTCAATGATGTGAATACCTTTCTTTTCAGCAAAGATGTAAGGCAACATCTTGGGATTCCACTTCTTCTTCAGATGGCCAAAGTGTACACCTGCTTCCAAAAGTTGCTGTTGTAGTGAAGTATTATTTTCCATTGTATTGTTTTTGAGGCCTCCCCAAGCCGCTCACAAAGAGAGGCTTTTAGAGATTCTTTTATTTTGAAAAAATTTTTTATAATAAACGACCCAAAGTCCCCCTTTAGGGGATAGGGGCTTAACGTTTAGAGAACTGGTAGCTCTTTCTTGCTTTCTTATGACCAAATTTCTTACGTTCAACAGAACGCGGATCTCTTTTTAATAAACCTGCCGCTTTTAGTGCCGGACGAAACTCAGGATTTATTTCAACCAGTATCCTGGAAATGCCCAGCATAGCTGCTTCTGCCTGTCCTTTAACACCTCCACCGGTAGCATTGATCTTTACATCATACTTACCAGTGGCTTCAACAGTTTTAAAAGGACGTTCTACCTGATTTTGTAAATAAACCAGCGGAAAATAAACTTTGTAGTCTTTTTCGTTTACAACGATACTGCCTTCACCTTTAGAGAGAAACACTCTGGTGACAGCAGCTTTACGGCGACCAATTCCATTTTTTTGCTTTTCCATTTATTTTTTTTTAAGCGTTGAGTTGCGGGTTATGAGTTTCGAGTTAAAGTCTCGTGGCTCGTAACTCACTGCTCGTGGCTGGATTTAAAATTTTAATTCTTTAGGTTGTTGTGCAGTATGTGGATGATTAGCTCCAACATATACAAATAATTTTTTGTACATCTGTCGGCCTAAACGATTTTTTGGTAACATACCTTTTACAGCCCTTTCTATAATCACTTCCGGTCTGCGGTTGATTAATTTTCTGGCAACCTCTTCTTTACGTCCACCCGGATATCCGGTAAAGTGGTCATAAATTTTCTGGTCAATTTTGTTTCCGGTTAATACTACTTTTTCGCAATTGATCACAATGATATAATCACCTGTGTCAACGTGGGGAGTATAGTATGCCTTGTTTTTACCACGAAGTATCGCAGCAATTCTGGCACACATACGTCCAACGGTTTGATTAGTACCATCAACAACATACCAAGTACGTTGTACGGTAGCCTCGTTCGCATGTTTAGTTGTAAAATGTAATTTGCTCATTATAAAGAAAGCTTTTAGCTGTTAGCTACGAGCCTTAAGCCCGGTTACCTTCAGCAGTTAAATAATAAACAGTTTGAGCTATCCCTCAAGCTGTCCCTTTTTACGGGGGTGCAAAGATAGGTTGGAGATAATTTTAAACCTACAAATTGAAGAAGTAATTTTTATTGGGCCTTTGTAATTCGTTGATTTACAATAAAATTTTTGACTGTGAAAATAAATTCAAATAAATAGTTGGCAATTTGCCAACTATTACTACCTTGCACTCATCCAATTATTCTTAGAAAGACAAGTTTCTCGGAAACGATAAACACTCATTTTAAAAAAACTATTTAATTATGAACCAGTCATTAAAACAGATTGAATTAAAAAAATTTTTAAAAAATGATAATTATCTATTTAGAGAAATTAAATGTTTTTTCAAAAAGTCATGCTAACTCAAGAAAAAGCTTAATCGTCTGGAAAAAGGTCGTAAAAAAGGCAATTTGGAAAAAGAAGCAAGATATTCTGGACGATTTTCCAAAAGCTAAAATGATAAAAAATAATCGAGCCAGATTTGAGATTGTTCATAACACCTACCGACTAATTGCATATATCCATTATGATGACCAGATTGTCGAAATAAGATTCATTGGAACACACAATGAATATGATAAAATAGACCCCGCAACAATTTAGATATGAAGCAATGGTTTCTCATAGAAAATGAAGCTGACTATAAAGTTGGATTGGTAGGCCTTTCGCTACAACTTCATCAAAATTCCTCCGCG
>JANMLJ010000106.1:0-6087 GCA_031372465.1 Chitinophagaceae bacterium
AGTGGTGGATCAGTAAAAGTCTTCATGGTGGTTGGATCAATGCCCGTTTCTTTTTCTGCATGACGTACAACATAAATGGTAGTACCACAGGAGAAAAGAAATAGAGAACAAAGGAGGAATAAATACCGCATTGGTTTAAATTTAACACGCTAAAGTTAAACTCCTATTCCCAAACTGACGTCTTTTTATTATATTGTAGTAAGAAATTAAAACCCTTGTAGCTATGAAACAATTATCCGAAACCTGGTTTGCGGAAGGCCGCATTGATTTTGAGTTAAAAAAATACACCCTACTTGCCTATTTACAGGAAGTAAACAGCCATTTCAATGAAAACAAACTCTATCCGCAACTGGCTGATATTATTTTTCATTATAACAATATTGTTGCATTCAGGGAAAATAAAAAATACCTCCAGGAACATTTTCCCAAAAGACTTTCCGGGATACAATTAGAAAAATTGCAGTCGTTGTATCAACAGATCATCGAAGATGATATCATCATGCAGGAACTGGAAGATATTATTAACTATTCATCGGGAAAAATGAAAACAGCCATACAAAACGGCAGCGATATCTATGAATTTGTAGAAGAAAAAATCAATATTACACCTATTGGTATTATCCCATTAGATACCCAGGAAGGATACTTCTTTTTGAGTACCAGCGACACAAAAATTACCCGCATTTATTCTTATCGCCTTTCCATTTTTGAAAAACATGATGAAAAATACCGGAGCATTAAAACCGCTTACCTTGATAACAGGCAACGAAACATCGCTCATACCTATGAACATTTCAAATCTGAACTTATCCGATACAGGAGTGAATTGCCAAACCCGGCTGTCTACTCCATTGAAACAGATTTATCGTTCCCGGTGGATGAAACTTTATTACCTGTTGCAAAAAGGTGTTTGGTAAAGTTTATTAGTACGGCTGCGTAGAGTTTCGGGTTAAAGGTTTAGTGTTTCGGGTTTCGGGTTTCGGGTTTCGGGTTTGTTTCCGCTATTCAAACTTTTACTAACAATTCGCAACCATCTTTTGCTTTAAGAACCCGAAACCTTAAACTCTAAACCCGCAACTATTCAACAATCTCCAGCCCCCAGTCTTTCCCTTTCTTAACTGCAGGCACACCTTCCAATATCCATTTAGCCGGCTTCTCTCCTTTTAATATCCAATCGAAGAATTGCTGCATCCGGATTTGATAATCCCGCATGTCTTGTCGTTGTGTAAGTCCATGTCCCTGGCCATTGTAATTAAACATCCATACCTTCTTTCCCAACCTTCTGAGACCGGTGAATAATTCGATACCCTGGTACCACGGAACAGCACCGTCGGCATCATTAGCCATGATAACCATTGGTGCCGTTACTTTATCAAGATGAAATAATGGAGAATTTTCCAGGTATAAAGGTAGTTTCTCCCACAACGTTCCTCCAATACGGCTTTGTGTTTTCTCATATTGAAATTGGCGGCTTACACCACTTTCCCAACGGATACCACCATATGCACTGGTCATATTTGCAACCGGTGCTCCTGCCCAGGTGGCTTTGAACAGTTTGGTCATGGTTGCCACCTGTGCTGCCTGGTAGCCGCCCCAGCTATGCCCTTGTAGTGCCATATTGGTACTATCTGCCCAGCCCTTTTTAACGATGGCCCTTGCACCACTTACAATATAGTCATATGCATTCTTTCCGGGATGACCGGTTGTGTATAGTATATCCGGCATAAAGATGATATACCCACGACTTACAAAAAAAGGAACATTAATGGCACTGCGGATGGGTGCAGGTTCTTTGTAATCATACAAGTTATCACTCAGCTTTTCATAAAAATAAACAATCATCGGATACTTTTTTTTCGGGTCGAAATCCTCCGGTTTGTAGACTAAACCGGTAGCATCTTTTCCATTGTACGCCTTCCATTTGAATATTTCGGCTGTACCCCAACGGTAGTCGGATTGCTGCGGGTTGATGGAGGAAAGTTTTTGTTCCTGCTTAAAGTCAGTATTGACATACATATCGGGCGATTCAAGAAAATTTTCCTTTGAATAAATATAAGTGGCAGATTCCTTCGCTTTTACCGGAGCACCAAATGTATAAGCCTGGTTTTCAAAAGCAGCATTGTTCAGCATACGATTCGGCGTACCCAACATCAGTAATGAAGTCCCTGCTTTTTTGGACTCATTGTTAAATGAACGTATGAAAAGTTCCTTTCCAACCGGAATAAATTTTTCTTCCGGATCAGTTCTTATGTAACGGTAAGTGATTTTATTTTTTCTTCCGTGGGATGTAAATAAATTCTCCGGAGTATTTTTTCCTGCCGGATCAATTTTCCAGATATCATACCGGTCATTTACTAATATATATGTATCATTTTCCAGCCATCCCGCCACTCCATAGCTATTCGGTTCATCTGGCAAATCGTTTTCTTCATCCCACAATGGCACTTTTATTACAGCGCTTATATTTCTTGTTGTTGCACCATCCCACACAAAAAAATTCTTTGCTTTCCGGTCATACCACATTATATATTTACCGGTGGAAGAAGGATAAACCTGCCCATATAAATTCTTTTTAACCAATTCTTTTTCTCCTGTATTAACATCGATAGCGTAAATATCTTTTACTGTATTACCTCTCCACTGGCTTTCTATTCTTTTACCAAAATCGGTAATGCCAACAAACCTGTCTCCATCACCTTCATTGGTTTGCAGTACCTGGGGAATTTCTTTACTGCCAAGCTGTATGATTGTTTTTTTATCCAAATCATATACTGCCAGAAAATTTTCCTGTTGTGCAGCACGTAGCCTTGCCGGATAATTCTGCACAGTTTGCAGGTAATCATCGTTATAATGCCAAATGTCCAATTTGGGATGTTCAAAATCTACCAGTGAAGTATCTCTCGGGGGCTGTATTGGTGATGTTCCAAAAAACAAACGCTTACCATTTTTACTGAAACCAAGATTGGCGTATTCACTGATGGTCATACCCAATTTCATATCGACAGAATTTTTATCCGCAAGTAGCATTGCACTATCCATCCCATTTTTAAAATACCAGATGCGGTAGAATTTCTGTAATTCTTTTGGACGGGCATCGCGTTCAGCCAAAAAAGCTACCTGAGTACCATCTTCCGTCATTGTAAAATTCTTAAAGTCATTGCCCCCCTTACTTAAAAAGATCTGCTTATCGCCTTTTAAATTGTAGAGCATCACTTTCGCTTTACTTAATGAATCCTTTGGGTTTTTCGCCTGTTCAATAAGCAACATATCCCCTTTTTTACTGAAATAATATTCTACCACATTAGCAAATATTTTCTCCTCCCCTGTTCCAAATTTCCGGAGTACAAGGTCACTTCCTGCATCAGCAGATGTTGCGGCCGGGTCATCGCCTTCTGCATCCTGGTTAATGGTGAATGCTGAATAGTCAATAGCTTCACTTTCTGAATCTTTCTCCCGGGCACTTTTCTTTCGTTCAGGTATTGCTTGTATGATGCCTTGCAAAGAATCAATAATACGGTTAAGGCTGTCTGCCATTTTTTTATTACCGTTATTCTCAGCAGGCCTGGATCTTGCAGGAGGTTCAATCGTTTTTTCTACCTGATACGCCACCCAGCCGTAGGTCTTTTGCGGAGTTTTATACCCTTTTACTTTAGCCACTTTCCAAATACCTTCTTTACCCAATTCAACGATAGCTATTGAATCTTTGGGCATATCATCAGGCCTTTTCTTTTTAATTTTAGCATCCCTCGTGTCATTATAAAATGATTTTATCTTAAACACCACATAGCGGCTATCTTCCGTTATCAGCGCAGTGTAACCCCTAGGAAAAGTTTTTTTGTATCGGGCATCAGACGATTGAATGACCAGTTCATTATCCCCTTCCTGCGGTTCAACAGTATACACTACCCATTTCCCATCATTGCTTATCATCTTTTCCCCAATATGTTGCCAGCTGTCATAAACAGTATGATCAAGTGGTTTTTTTTGGGAGAAAGAAGCAAGGCATACGGAGAATCCGATAAGACTAAAGAAAATACGTAACATAAGCAGGGAGTTTAAATTAAAGTTAACCAGTTTAAGCGAAAAAAAGTCGCTAACCCAACATCGGATACAATCAAAAAAAGGAAACTCAACAAGAAACTGTTTATCAAAACTTCGATTCCTTTTTTAAGTGGCATTCTACAATTAAACTACCTCTTGGTACCCACTATCAATCCATATTGCCATAGACCTTTTTTCATACCGAGGTATTGATATTTACAGGCGTTGATATTCTTATTTTGCATCGCTGTCGTCTGTTTTGAGAAGCTGATTTTTTTCCAGGCACGATATAATTTAGCTAAAAAATAAATCTTATAAAGCCGACGGGAAGAATGCGCTATTTCGTTGGAAATATTCCGAAAATTAATAGTACTAAAACCTGACTGCTCCATAAAGGATTCAAACCGCTGTGGTGTCTCCAGATAATTGACATACCATCCATCGAGCCATTGCCGGATGATGGGATTGTTGTTATACCTAAAATCAGATACAAACCCATCAGCTATTACCAATCTTCCACCAGGCTTTAATATCCGAAATGCTTCTTTAATGAATAGTTCTTTATTATCGGCATGACAAATGCTTTCGATGCCCCATACTACATCAAAACTTGCAGCAGGAAAATCCGTGGAACTATAATTCATTATTTTAAAATCTACCAATCCATCTATACTTTCATTTTTACCTGCATTTTCTATGGCTAGTTTCACCTGCCTTTCGCTGAGTGTGATACCTGTTACCCTGCAGCCCAGCATGGATGAAAGAAAAATACTACTGCCACCCACACCACAACCAGCATCAAGCACCCAATCTGTTGGTTTAATTTCTGCAGCTATCATCATTACTTCATTCATCCTGGTTAATGACTTCCGAAATGATTTTACGGCTTTATCCCAATAACCATAATGAAGGGCCAGACTATTGTTCAGATCCCATGAATCCTTATAGGAATTCTCGGTTTCATTATAATATTGTATTATTTTTTCTTGGTAATCAGTCGGTGGCATGATGCGTTAATTTTCTTTCTACTTTCACCAATAAAAATATATGAATTATTAAAACGGCAGCAATAATACCAAAACCGACAAAGAACCATTTACTCAGAAATTGATTTTCTTTATAGATAATAAATGCAAGGATAATTCCATAAACAGGTTCCAGGTTAAAGGTCAGGTTTACTGTAAATGCAGATAAGCGCTTCAATGCATTGGATGAAAGCTGGAAAGCAATGACAGAACAAAACCAGGATAATACCAATAGCCAGCCAATATTGTTCAGGTTGGGAATAATGGTTTCTACCGGAAATTTTTGCAGGTAAAATGGAAGCAAAATTGATAGAGTTATCAGTCCGCCGGTTTGCTGCCAGGTTAGCATAGTCTCAACATTTATTCTTTTCAAAAACTCACGGTTGAATATTGGAAATAAGGAAGCTAATATGGCCGAAATGATGCCGAGAATAATGCCTGTTTTAAATTGTGTGTCAAAATGAAAAATAATATAGATACCAGAAAGTGTAATCAACCCCAACAATAATTCAACCCGGTTAAGCCGTTTGCGTAATATGATCGGTTCAAATAAGGCAGTAAAAAAACCAATTGCCGCAAAACAAACCAATGCAACCGAGACATTGGCATATTTTATAGATCCATAGAAAGTGGCCCAATGCATAGCAGCTATAAATCCTACGCCGGCAATTTTTAAAATATCAGGAATTGAAATTTTTTGAAGTTTCTTCATCCCGCCAAACAAAATCCACATAGTAGCAGCAGTAAACATCAGCCTGTACCAGACAATAAGCCCTTCATTTAATGTAATTAAACGGCCAAGTATGCCGGTAAATCCTGCCAGAAAAACAGCGATGTGAAGTTGAAAAAAAGCTTTTTTCATTAAGCCTGCAAACTAAAGAAAAGATAGAATATATCGGGCAGCTTATTTACTCTGTGCCAGCACTTCGTTTTGCTGAATGGAGTTAACTGTTGCATTCAGCCTGTTATTTTTTTTTACCCTTTTACTGTAATTGATAAATAAACTATGCCAGCGGAGTTT
>JANMLJ010000107.1:0-1690 GCA_031372465.1 Chitinophagaceae bacterium
GATAAGAAACATTGCAATAATAGCCCACGTTGACCATGGTAAGACTACCCTGGTTGACAAGATTTTACATGCTACCAAAGTTTTCCGGGATAACCAGGAAACAGGTGAGCTGATAATGGATAGTAATGACCTTGAAAGGGAGCGTGGCATTACCATTTTTAGTAAGAATGCAGCAGTCGTTTACAAAGGCGTTAAAATTAATGTAATTGATACACCTGGTCACGCCGATTTTGGTGGTGAGGTAGAAAGAGTATTAAAAATGGCCGATGGCGTTTGTTTACTGGTGGATGCTTTTGAAGGCCCGATGCCACAAACAAGGTTTGTATTACAGAAGGCATTGCAGTTAAACCTGAAGCCCATTGTTATTATTAATAAAGTGGACAAGCCAAACTGCCGTCCTGATGAAGTGCATGATGCAATTTTTGAATTATTCTTCAATTTAGATGCTACAGAAGCGCAGTTGGACTTTCCAACTTTTTATGGTTCTGGAAAAAATGGCTGGTTCAATGATTCATTAGAGCAAATTGATAATATTAATCCATTACTGGATGGTATTGTAAAATATGTGCCGCCACCAAAAGTAAATGAGGGTCCGGTGCAAATGCAGATCACTTCATTGGATTATTCATCCTTTCTTGGCCGTATCGCCATAGGGAAAGTAAGCCGTGGTGTTTTAAACGATGGACAGAATGTTGTTTTGATGCAGGCTGATGGAAGCATCAAAAAAACAAAAGTGAAAGAACTGTATGTATTTGAAGGAATGGGTAAAAAGAAAGTAACAGAAGTAGTGGCAGGCGACTTATGTGCTGTAGTGGGAATTGATGGTTTTAATATCGGCGATACGCTCGCTGATGCAGAAACACCTGAAGCATTGCCAGTAATAAGTGTGGATGAGCCTACGATGAATATGTTGTTTTCGGTAAACAATTCACCTTTCTTTGGAAAGGATGGAAAGTTTGTTACATCGAGACACCTTCGCGACAGGTTGATGAAAGAGACTGAGAAAAATCTTGCCTTAAAAGTAGAAGATAGTGATGAAGGTGATAGCCTGATGGTTTATGGCCGTGGTATCCTTCACTTAGGCATTCTGATTGAAACAATGCACAGGGAAGGTTATGAATTAACTGTTGGTCAGCCACAGGTAATTGTAAAAGAAATTAATGGCAAAAAATGCGAGCCATATGAAAACCTGGTGGTAGATGTACCTCAGGAATTTGCCAGCAAGGTAATTGACCTGGTAAGCCGCCGCAAAGGTGAAATGCTGATCATGGAAACAAAAGGTGAAATGCAGCACCTGGAATTTGAAATTCCATCAAGAGGATTGATTGGTTTGCGTACACAAATGCTGACAGCCACCACTGGTGAAGCAGTAATGGCGCATCGTTTTACTGAATACAAACCGTGGAAAGGCCCGATACCAGGAAGAGGTAATGGCGTTTTACTTTCTAAGAATACAGAAAAAACAACAGGTTATTCTATCGATAAATTACAGGACAGGGGAAGCTTCTTTGTAGATCCTGCAGAAGAAGTATATGCCGGTCAGATCATCGCAGAAAATATCAAACCCGGCGACCTGGTAGTGAATGCAACAGAGCCAAAGAAATTAACGAACCACCGTGCCAGTGGCAGCGACGATCATACAAGGATAGCTCCTAAAACAATTATGAGTCTGGAGGAGTGTATGGAATAT
>JANMLJ010000140.1:0-6297 GCA_031372465.1 Chitinophagaceae bacterium
CATTAAATGATGCTAACTGGATGGTATATGCGGGAATGGCCTATGACCTTATTTATACATCACTCAACCTGGCAGACAGGAAAAAAATTGAAGAGGGTGCTTTTAAACCGGAAGTGGAATTTTTTACAAAAGATTTAAAAGAATGGTTTAGCCGGATACATAATCATAATGTTTGGGCTTCTGCGGGTGTAGGCATAATTGGTATTGCCAGTAATAACCAGGAATATATTGATATTGCTTTAAAAGGCTCTGGTAAAGATGGCAAGGCTGGTTTTATGGCACAGATGGATCAACTTTTTTCTCCGGATGGATATTATACCGAAGGGCCTTATTATGTGCGCTATGCTATTTTACCTTATATGTTATTTGCGAATGCTTTAAATAATACCAACCCCGGGTTAAAAATATTTGAACATAGAAATAAGATCCTTCAAAAGGCATTGATGACCTGTTTGCAGCAAACAAATACCAATGGTGTTTTTTTTCCCATGAATGATGCTATAAAAGATAAGGATTATACCACCAACGAAATTGTTACAGCCATTAATATCGCCTGGAAAGTATATGGAAGTGATGAAGGCCTGTTAAGTATTGCTCAAAAACAAAACAGGGTAATGCTAAACAAAGGTGGTACAGCTATTGCTGCTGCCCTTTCGAAAAATAATAAGGCAACTGCTTACTATCCTTATAAAACTATTGAAAGTACCGACGGTGTCAAAGGTGACCAGGGAGGTATAAGTGTATTAAGAAATGGCAAAGACAATAATTTAACCAGTTTAATTTTCAAATACGCTTCGCAGGGAATGGGGCATGGTCACTTCGACCGGTTAAACATTAACCTGTTTGATAAAGGCAATGAAATTCTGCAGGATTATGGTTCGGCCCGTTTTATCGGGATCGAGCAAAAATATGGTGGCCGTTATCTTCCTGAAAATACAGATTATGCAGCACAAACAATTGCGCACAACACTATAGTTGTTGATGAAACAAGTCATTTTAATGGTAATAGCGATTTAGGGGAGAAAACACCCGCTCAAAAATTATTTTCAACAATCAGTAACCCCCTTGCATTAGTTGTATCCGCCCGAGAAGAAAATGCCTATAAAAATATTGGTCTGCAACGCACCGTTTACTTGCTGGAATTGCCGGGAGGAAAGAAACTGGCCGTAGATATATTTAACGTATCAGCTGACAATGAACACCAGTACGATCTTCCCTTTCAATACAATGGTCAATTCATCAAAACCTCTTTTAACTATACGTCCAATACCAATAAACAGGAAACATTGGGTGCCAAAAATGGTTACCAGTTTCTTTGGAAGGAAGCAGAAGCATCAGTTAATGATACTACTATTCAATTTACTTTTTTAAACAGCAATACTTATTATACTGTTTCTTCCCTGGTGCAGGGTTCAGCAAAAATTTTCTTTACCCGTTCGGGTGCTAACGATCCTAATTTCAATACCCGCCATGAGCCTTCCTATATTATCAGGAAAAAAGGTAAAGACCAGGCATTTATCAATGTAATAGAAATACACGGAAAGTATGATCCAATCAATGAGTTTTCCACGAATGCATACCCGCAGGTGCAGCAAATAAAATTATTGATGAATGATCCGGCATTTACAGTGGCTGAAATAATGATAGCCGGAAAAAAATTATGGATTGCCCAATGCAAAAAAGATTTTGAGCAAACTAAAAAGCATTCGGTAACTATTGACCATGTAAAAATGGAATGGATGGGTCCCTGTTCCGTTTTATATGATGGGAAAGAATTAAAATAATTGATAATCGGCTTAAAGCAACTTCTAAATGGCACCAGATAGAAACATAGCCCACAATAGGAATAAACACATAGAATTCTATATGGGAACCTATATTTCTATGAAAGAATGTGGTGCAAAAAAATCATAGGCTATTAATTCCGACAGTCACTTTAAAATAAGTACAAAAATAGATTTAATAATAAAAAATAAGGTTATGAATACAAATGGAACTGCAAAAGTATTTATTAAAGATGAGGATGTTTCCTGGGAACAGGTGGATGCAGCAATTAAGCGAAAGATCATGTCGTATGATGATAAGCTAATGGTTGTAAAAGTAGATTTTGCAACCGGTGGAATCGGTACACTTCATCAACATCCTCACACACAAATTACGCATGTGGAAAGCGGCGTTTTTGAAGTAGAAATTAATAGTGAAAAGAAAATATTAAGGGCTGGCGATGCATTTTATATACCACCCAATGTAGTACACGGGGCTGTTTGCCTGGAAGAAGGAGTATTGATTGATGTGTTTAGCCCAATGCGGGAAGATTTTATTAAATAATCAATAAGTCAGATAAAATTGTGAGAAATAAGATCATCTTTTTTTTATTTACCGGGACAATCTGCTGTCATAGCTTAACTGCGCTATGCCAGTCAATTAAGCCTGTTGTTTTTGCCTACGATGCAAATTTGTTGATAGCCAACAAATCAAAATTGTCTGCAGGGGATAAAACACTGGCACCTGCTTACAATATGTTGGTAAAGGAAGCAGAAAAAGCACTGCAGTTTGGGCCGGTAAGCGTGATGGAAAAAAAGAATATTCCTCCAAGCGGTGATAAACATGACTATATGAGTCTTGCACCTTATCACTGGCCTGATCCTTCAAAACCCGATGGACTTCCTTATATCCGCAAAGACGGACAAACCAACCCGGAAGTAAAGGATTATAAAGACAAGGAATATATGCCGCAGCTTTGCGACAAAATATTCACCCTGTCGGCTGCTTATTATTTTTCCGGCGAAATAAAATATGCAGAACATGCAGGCAAATTAATTAAAGTTTGGTTTCTTGAGCCGGCAACTAAAATGAATCCTAATCTCAATTTTAGTCAGGCAATGAAGGGAACCAATACCGGTCGCGGTGCAGGCTTGATTGATGCCAGGCATTTTATTAAATTAATTGATGCAATCGGGATGTTGCCAATAACCAAGTCCTGGTCTGAAGTTGATCAGAAGGGAATGAAATTATGGTTTAGTAACTTTTTAAACTGGATGCAAACCAGTGATAATGGCAGGGATGAAATGAATGCTCCTAACAATCATGGAGTCTGGTATGATGCGTTGCGATTATCCATCTCACTTTTTATCAATGATTTTGAAAAAGCTAAAAACGTAATTGCGAATGCGCAAAACCGGCTTGACAAACAAATGGATATTGAAGGAAATTTTCCAAAGGAAATGGAAAGGACAACATCCTTTCATTATACGGTATTTGTCATGGATGCTTTTTTTACTATCGCTCAGATGGCTGAAAAAGCAGGCATTAATTTTTGGAATTATACCAGTCCTTCCGGCAATAGTCTTAAAAAAGGGTTTGGAAAGTTGTTGCCTTTTTTAGCCAAAGAAAAAAAATGGGAGGGACCACAAATAAAAGAATTTGATTTCGAAGAAGCGTTACAGCTTTTAGAATATGGGTATTTGAAATTCGGTTGTAAAAATTGTAAAGAGTTGATCAAAAACATTGCTGCTGAAAAAACACAGGCTTTATTATTTAATCTTTTATATTGATTACGATTTTAACATTAAAAACTGCTATTATGAAACAAGTACGATTTTTACTGCTGCTATTGCCAATGCTGTTCATTACAGTTATAGCAACAGCACAAAAAAAGGAAATTACCGGTAAGGTTACAGACCAGGCAACTGGTTTGCCGCTTGCGGGTGTCTCGGTTGTTGCCGGAAAAGATAGAGTAGGCACCGCAACAAAAGAGGATGGAACTTTTATTATTTCGGTGGGCCCGGGAATAAAGACCCTTGCATTTTCTTCTATTAGTTACGCTACCCAAACCGTGGATATTGCTGGAAAATCATCTTTTAATATTACGTTAGTGGCGGAAGCAACTACACAGAGCGAAGTAGTGGTAATCGGATATGGTACACAAAAAAGATCGAATGTATCCGGGGCTGTTTCAAAATATAAAAATGAACGGATTGATGAAGCACCTGTTTCCAGGCTGGACCAGGCATTGCAGGGCAAAATTGCCGGAGTCAATATCCAGAATATTTCATCGGAGGCGGGTGCAGATCCAAAAATCAGTATCCGGGGAATCAGCTCTATTAACGCTGGTGCCTTACCGTTAGTTGTTGTGGATGGACAAATAACACCTGATGGATTAGCCTTTATTAATCCTTCTGATGTAGAGTCAGTGGAAGTATTAAAAGATGCAGCTTCAGCAGCTATTTATGGTTCACGGGGATCGAGTGGGGTAATACTGGTTACCACCAAAAAGGGAGTGGCCGATAAACCTAAATATAATTTCAAGTATTCTATCGGACAAAAAAGCGCCTATAAATTATATGATGTAATGACCACTACTGCTTATGTAAGCCTTTTATTCAATGAAATGATCATGAAGCAAACGGATCCTACGGTTAACCAGGCAACGAATACCGTTTCGAATGGCGACAGGGCCTCTTACATACTCGAGAATCAGATAATGGGTGGTGCTCAGGAATGGCAGCACCAGTCTATCAGAACCGGGTTGACACAGAATGTTCAATTTGGTGTTTCCGGCGGAAGTAAATCAGCGAAATATTATTTCTCGGGTGGTTATCAGGGTGATGAGGGTATGATGTACAAAAGTAAATACGAGAAATTTAATTTCAGAGCTAAAACAGATGTGGATATCAGCAAAAAAATTAAACTAACTATTAATTTGAACCCTTCTTATGCAAACCGGGAATCTCCATCTCAAAATTTTACCAATTTCTGGAGAATGCCAGGATGGCTTCCCGTATATCATACAGAAGCAACGGCAGCATTATCAAGAACAAATCCTGCCAATGCAAGTGTAAAAGCGGGTGATTTTGCGCATCAGCGGCATTTTTCAAACCTGAATTATACAGGTATTATGCCGGATGGTACTACGTGGACAGGTACCAATGTAAGCCCTGGTGGTTCTGCTCAGCAAAACCCAAAATCAGATGTTGAAAGGTCTGATATCAGAAGCCAGGAATACAGGTTGCAATCATCTGCTGAATTAAATATTAATTTATTGCCTGGCCTTAATTTTAAATCATTAGCCAGTGGTTATGTATTTTATAGTAAAGGGCTTGCTTTTCAGGAAAGAAATTATAATGCCGAGGGTACTGTGAATACAGGCGTTTTTACCAATAACTCTAATATTTACTTATTAGCTGAAAATACATTGAACTATGTAAAAAACTATAAGGATCATGAGTTCACTGCTGTGGCGGGTATTACCACTGAAAGAACTACAGTGAACAGGGAACAAACCACCGGTCTTGATTTTCCAAGTGATGATATCAGAACATTAGCCAGTGCTGCGCAGATCGATAAAAACCGTTCAACCGGTACAAAAGCGCAGATTGGTCTTAATTCATTTTTAGGACGTGTTACTTATGCGTATAAAGGCAAATATTTATTTTCTACCAGTTTAAGAAGAGATGGTAGTTCTTATTTTGGACCTGGTAATAAATGGGGTACATTCCCTGCAGTATCTTTTGGCTGGGCTGCCAGCAAAGAAAAATTTCTTAGTAATATCAATTGGTTAAGCAATCTTAAATTCAGAGGTAGTTATGGTGCTACAGGTAACAACCGAATAGTTGAAGATGCATGGATCGATTTATTATATGGCTTAAATTATCCGTTCGGTAGTGCTACCGGATCCAGTAATCCAGGATTAATATCATCCTCTTCTATTATTGCCAACCCTGATATAACCTGGGAAAGAACATTTTCAACAAATTTTGGAGTAGATATTTCTTTGTTTAAGAATAAGATCGGCTTGACAATAGATATGTATAACTCAAAAACGGAAAAATTACTACTGCAACAATCTGTCATGGCTTTTACCGGAGTACAACAGTACTGGAACAATCTTGGTAGTTTAGAAAATAAAGGGGTTGAAATTGATTTAAACACGAAGAATATTCAGACAAAGAATTTCAAATGGACAACATCAGCTAACTTTTCTACCAATGAAAATAAAATTATCGAACTTGGTTCAGAAGCATACCTGCTCAACCAGGGAGAACGTTCGGAGGTTTACAGAAACCAGGTTGGAAGACCATTGGTTGAGTTCTTAGGATTTAAAACGGATGGAGTATGGTTATCACAGGCCCAGATTGATGAAGCAAGAGCTAAGGGATTAACATCCACCTTGTCTGCCATCTTTACCCCCGGCGGATTAAAAGTGGTGGATGTAAACGGAGATAATAAGCTTGATAATAATGACAGAACAGTACTTGGTAATCCTTATCCGGATTTTATCTGGGGATTCACCAACAA
>JANMLJ010000142.1:0-7573 GCA_031372465.1 Chitinophagaceae bacterium
GAATTGATTGTCTTTTGGATACTGCAGGTAATAATAAAAAACAAAAGGTGCTCCGGGGTCTTTCCAACCGATCATTTGACCAAATCGAAGATCATTAAAAACCAACGTATCGTTTCTATTCTCTACTGTATAATAGTCTTTAGAAAAGCGAAGCAATTTTTGCAGGTCTTCGTGCTCCTGCACTGGTTCAAGCAGGTAAGTATTGCGGGGAACAAAATTAAAATCAATTTTTCTCTCTTTATCAAACAATGAACGGTAACCAATATAGTATCCTGAATCGCAGGCAGCTACTACATACCAGAGCCAGTTGTTAAGTGGCGTAGGTGTTGTAAAATAACTATTGTATACGATATGTTGCTTACGAAAAACATCCCTGACATCATTGTCAATTTTTATTTTATTAAGCCCGCAGTATAAAATATAGATGGTACTCATTCCTACTCCAAACTTAACCCACCAGCTCCTTTTTGGGTGATTCTTTTTGAGCAGGAGCAACACTACAAAAGAAATACCCAGCCATATTGAATAAAACGGATCGGCTACATAAATCCAGTTGTAGGAAACCCGGTAATGACTGAACGGCTCAAACCAACCAACTCCATATACATTCATACCATCTATAAAAAGATGAATAAAAGCCTGTACGCCAAAAAACAGTATCCATTTTTTTAAGGAAATATCATGTGGCCGGTGCCATCGTTCTGCTATCAATGCCAAAAATGGTGTGCTAAGTAAGATAAATAGAATAGAATGAGTAAATCCCCGGTGTGCCAGCAGGTTTTCTGATGTGCTGGTCCAGAAAGAAGCAAAAAAGTCAATATCCGGAACACTTTGCGCTACTGCGCCCAGAAACATAGCCCTCTTTCCCAATTGCTTTCCGGCAAATGCATCGCCCATACAGGCGCCCAGGGCAATGTGTGTGATAGAATCCAGTAGTTTAGATTTTCAGTCAGCAAAAAACAAAGGTAGCTTTAGTTCCTTCATCTCATTGTAAAACTCATACTGAATTATCTTTTAAAGGATGACAATTATTTGATGCCGAGCTGATTCAGGTCAAATCGGGTAGATTTAAAATTACCGCAGGGATTGCCAACCTTTATAAAGTTCATTTCACTTTAGAAAACCCTTTTCAAAGGTTGGCGACCCTTTAATCCGGCACGACAATTTTAAATTTACCTTATCCTATTTAAAAATGCACCTGCAATTAACAGCAATTAAAAATTACTGTAATTAAATTTCTGTCCTCCTATCGATGCTTCATACATCAACCCACCTTTTTGCTGGGTAAAAATCATTACTCCTTCTTTATACTTTACATTGGCAGAAACGCCTGCGGTAACGGCAACAGCTGAAGCTTGTGCAGAAAATTCAATTTTGTTTTCTTTAAAACGGTTCAGGTCTGCTTTTGATTCAAAAAAGATCACTTCTCTATAGGACTGGCCGCCAAATTGAAACCCGATACTTACTTGAGTCAATTTTGCCTTTCCGATAATATTTCCCTTTTCATAAACGATGCCGTTGCCCGCTGCACCACCAATACCGATGCCCCCCTTCCCCACATTGGGGAAAATGACATACCCATATGCGCTGTTAAAAAGGTTTTTCATCAGTCCATCGGTTCTGATAAATTCTGCTTTTGCATTCTTACTATCTGTCACTAATTTTTTTTCTTTGCTGGTTGACTGGCTGTTTGCACTGCCCGACATCAATAAAACTGTCAACACAGTCACCAATGTAAAACTTCTTAAAATGGTTCTCTTTTTCATATACTTTATTTAAAATTTTTGTTGCAAAAATAGTTTGTACCTATATGTTATTATATAAAATTAATTAATAAGATCCCATGGGGTTAAAACTTTTGGGTCTTTATCTTCGTCTTTCGGCCGGTCAGGATCATTGGAAATTTCAAGCGGCTGGTGAGCCTTATCGCTGGGCAATTCCATATCTAACCGAAGGTTTTTAAAATCTTCATCTGTTATTACGTCATGCTCATCTTGAATATGTTTATTCATAATCTGCTGCGTTGTCTTTCCTTTTGACGTTGATAGTTGTGGAATCTTTTCTACAAGCTTTTCTTTTTTTTCTGATTTTGAAGTCATTTGGTCTGATTTAGCCATAAAACAAGTTTAATTATTTGTATTGATGAAAAAAACATGCCAAAGAATTCTATGCTAACAGGAAATATTATATGATAGTTAAAAAAGTGTGCGTCGTCAAGTTCAACAGGAAATTATATTTAAAAAATATATTTCCGGCACGATTTTCTGCAAATAGACAATAAAACAAACTTATATGCCAGCAAAACCAAACCCGATTAAAATTGATGAAGATGTGCAAAAAAATCCGGATCCGCATATTGACCAGGACTTTCCGGGATTTCCTCATCTTCCTGCTGATAAAAAAAATATTACCCCTGTAACTGAAAGCGAACAAAAATCTGCCAGTATCAGTAAGAAAAGATCCAAAAAAACTTATGGAAAATGATGCTTTAACAATACCTATAATACAGCACTATGTGAGAGACAGGGATAGGAAACTGAAATACTAAACTTTTTCTTACCTTCTATCCATCGCTAACTTTTTTCTTTATTTAGCGAATGTTTGAAAAATATAGCTCAGGGAATAGAAGCAAAAAGAGTGACTCCTGATAAATATCAGTTCCGGATTACCATTACTGTTGTAATTTGCAAGCAGTTTTTATTAAAATATTCCTGAATATGTTGCGTCTTTCTATTCTTATCTTATGTAGCCTTTTAATAAATAACAGCCATTCCCAATACATCTGGAAATTAGAAAAACAAAAAGACGGGATCAGTGTGTATTTATCAGAAGTTGCGGGATCAAACTATAAAGCCGTTAAAGTGGAATGTACGTTGACTGGTACGTATGCAAAATTAATTGCCCTTCTTAGTAAAGTAGAACAATTCAATAACTGGATATACAATACTAAACTTACAAGGTTAATAGAACGCAAGACACCTCTGGATTTTATTTATTACCAGGAAACACATATGCCATGGCCTCTCTCCAATCGTGACCTGGCAATTCATATGCGGATAAAAACAGATAGTCTTCCCCGTTTCCTTCTGATAAAAGGCATTAATGAAAATGGTCTTTTTCCTGAAATACCAGGGAAAGTCCGAGTACCGCTTTATAAGGCCAGTTGGAAAGTAACCATGCCATCTGCACAAACAATTCATATAAATTATATCCTGGAAGTTGATCCCGGGGGTAATATCCCGTCCTGGGCTGCCAATTCGTTTGCCGATAAAGGCCCTTTTGAAACTTTTAGTAAGCTGGCAGAACAGTTAAAAAAATAAGATTTTAGCTTTCAGTAATGTTGGAACTACAATAGTGATCAAAACAGTTCATAACCATTGTAGGAAAAAACTACCGTATTTTTGCCCTTATGCCCACCACAAACGTTTCTTTTGATAGCTTATTAGCCAAAATAAAAATTAAATCGCTTAACGAAATGCAGTTGGCTTCAATAACTACTATTGAACAACATAATGACATCCTTCTATTATCTGATACCGGATCCGGTAAAACATTAGCCTATCTTTTACCGATTATTAAATTATTAGATCCGAAAATCACCAAAACACAAGCCATTATCATTGTACCATCGCGTGAGCTGGCTTTACAAATTGAAGCCGTATTCAAAAGCCTGGGAACTTCCTTTAAAGTAACCTGCTGCTATGGTGGCCATTTAAGAGAAACAGAAGAAAATAACCTGAAGCAACCGCCGGCAGTTTTGATAGGAACAGCCGGCCGTTTGGCCGATCATATAAGAAGAGGAAATATTACGCTTGACACTATTGAAACGTTGGTACTTGATGAGTTTGACAAATCATTGGAGTTGGGTTTCAAGGACGAAATGTCTTATATCATTGGTGCATTGAAATCAATAACAAAAAGAATATTGACCTCCGCCACTGAAGCCCTGGAAATTCCTTCGTTTATTGGTATGGGTGATATCGTAAAACTTGATTTTTTAAAAGAAGCTACAAATGATAACGGGCTTACTGTCAAAAGCCTATTGAGTGATGGAAAAGATAAACTGGAAACACTTTTCCGGCTGATCTGTATGCTGGGGAACCGTTCAACGATTATTTTTTGTAATCACCGGGAGTCAGTAGAACGAACCAGTAAATGGCTGAAAGAAAAAGATATCCTTAATGTATTTTATCATGGTGCGCTGGAACAACAAGAAAGGGATGCTGCTCTATGTAAATTCAGGAATGGAACAGCCAATGTTTTGGTAACTACCGATCTTGCATCAAGGGGACTTGATATAGCCAATATCCGTTATATTATACATTATCATTTACCCGGTAATGAAGATATTTTTACCCACCGTAATGGCAGAACAGCCCGTATGGATGCGAGTGGAACGGCAATACTTATCTTATCTCCTGAAGAAAAATTACCGGATTATATTGACCCCGACATCGAAAAAATAACACTATCGGAAACTATTACATTGCCGGACAAACCTCAGTGGTCAACGCTATTTATCGCTGCAGGTAAAAAGGATAAGGTCAATAAAATTGATATTGTTGGATTTCTATCCAATAAAGGCCAGTTAAAAAAAGAAGATATAGGATTGATTGAAGTAAAAGACTTTTTTTCTTTTGTGGCAGTAAAAAAAATAAAGATCAGTGAAACCCTTCGATTTATAAAAGATGAGAAAATAAAGAATAAGAAAGTAAAGATTGCGGTGGCCAAATAATACCAATTGCCAAGAGTTTAAAAATTAAAAACAAGTAGATAACTTTTCATAGTATAGTTTATTACATTGATACTTTCTTTTCTTTTCTTTTGCCTTTGATGCAAAAGAAACAAAAGATCAAGGAAAAAAGAATGCTCCGCCTTTTTTCCGGCCAACGCACAATGACTCCGATTGTTTTAAAAGTCCTTACTGGTTTTGTAGTGAATGGTGCAAGACGCTGCTTCATGATATGGCTGGCACCGAAAGGCACTGTGTTCCGCCTTGTTAGTTCTTATAGGAATATGAGTTGGAGAGTACGGCGGAACAAGGTGCTGAAAAAGTCAGTTATTAAAAGATGACGACAACCTTGGAACAAAACTTCGGACTTTAGTCTTCAATTTCAATTGATTAGTTGTCAAGTGATTAGATCTGAGTTTTATAGATATGATAAATTAAACAGCCCAATACATATTACACAAAGAACTCAAAGAAAAGGCTGCACAAAGAATACATAAGACTAATTATTATTTCGCTTTGATATAATTTTTAGCAACGTGACCTATTTATGAGAATACATATAGTGCCGGATAACTAGTGACAAGGATACAAAAACGCTGAACAAAACCAATTTATACTACCGGAATAGCCAGGATAGGCACTTTTGCATGATAGCTCATTTTGCGGGTAATACTCCTGTTAAAAATGTTACCGATAAAACTCCTTTTGTGCGTTGTCATTACGAGCATATCTATCTTATTACTATCAATATAATCATTTATACTTTCCTCAAAATGCCGGCCTGACAAATGTTCTGCATTTATCTCAAGGCCTTTATATTTTTTTCTTAGTTTCTCTTCAGCAAATATTATTTCTTTAGCATCTGAAACAAACCCTGCTGCTCCTGCATTATCCTGATCTGTAAAAACTGCCAGCCGTAATTCTGCATTGAAAATCGATGCCATGTCAAATGCCGGGGATAATATATCTGTTACTTCATCAAAATGATTTATGGCGAGAAGGAATTTTGAAGGAGTGCTCCATTCATACTCAAGAGGTATTGCCAGTACAGGTACATGACTATTACTAATGACTGCAGCTGTTTTACTTCCCAATATTTTATCCCTTATTCCTGAAATTCCCAATGTACCCATTATGATCAGGTCAACCTGGTGTTCTTCAGCTGCCACCGTTATTGTATCGGTAACGGTGCCATTGTAAAGTTGAATATTCACCAATACCTGTTCAGTATCTTCAATACTTTTCTGCAATATTTCAAGATTACTAAAAGCTTCTTCGGTCAGTTTTTTATTATAATCTCCTTTTGCCATCACATTGTCCATGTCAGGCGGGAATAAATGATCACAGGCATGAATGATATAAATAGTGGCCTGGCTCAATTTTGCAATACGAACCGCATAGTCGATAGCTCTTTCTGCATTCAAGGAGAAATCGGTTGGAACTAGAATTTTTTTCATTGTAAAAAGTATTGACAAGTGCAATTTGCTGTTGTTACCCATCTAAATGTATGACAATCCTCATCTTTTTGTCTGATTTTTATTTGTCAGGGCTATTTTCTTAACGAAAAAGAACCAATTCGATAAGCAAGAAATAAACAAAGCGGATTGCGGGAGTATAACAAATGCGATAGTTATCAGATTTGAAATTCTCCCCGGATTCCTGATGATGGGGATGTACTAATTTTATAACGTATATTTATTGATAAACCATCAATTCATTTATAATGAAATTTTTATTTCCCCTTTTTATTGCGCTTAGTTCCGGCTTTTGCTCAACCACTAAACGACCCCTAAATAATGCCGCTTCAGCTATTCAAGAAATCAAAACCGGCGCCGATCAAACTGAAAAATATATTCCTTATCTAAAAGGTAAAAGAGTAGCCATACTTGCCAATCCTACTTCGATCATTGGCAAAATTCATTTGGTAGATAGCCTGAAATCACTTGGTATCAATATCGTAAAAGTATTTGGGCCCGAGCATGGTTTTCGGGGCAATGCCAGTGCAGGAATGAAAGTGGCGGATGAAATAGATGCTGCCACCGGTATTCCGGTTATTTCCTTATATGGAGCAAAAAGTAAACCCAGTAAAGAAGACCTTGCCAATGTTGATGTAATGATCTACGATTTGCAGGATGTAGGTTGCCGCTTCTATACCAATATCAATGCGCTGGCCAGGTTGATGGAAGCCTGTTATGAAAATGGAAAAGAACTGCTGATTCTTGACAGACCTAATCCGAACGGCTATTTAATTGACGGGCCTGTCTTGGATATGAAATACAAATCTGGTATTGGCATGTTTCCTATACCTATGTCGCATGGATTAACGGTAGCTGAATTTGCGCAAATGGTGAATGGCGAAGGCTGGTTGATGAATAAAGTAAAATGTACAATCAAAATAATTCCGGTGGCCAATTACGATCATGAAATGCCTTACACCCTTCCGGTAAAGCCATCCCCTAACCTGAATACACAACAATCAATTATGTTGTATCCTTCCACTTGTATGTTTGAAGGAATATATCTCAATCTTGGACGTGGTACTTATTTCCCCTTTACAGTATTGGGCAGCCCTGAATTAAAAGGAAAATATGCATTCTCTTTTACCCCCACAGGTATTAAAGGCATGGCAGAAACACCGCTGTTTATGAACCAGGTTTGTTATGGGTTAGACTTGCGCAATTATGCTATTGATCTATTGAGAAAAAGTAAACAGATAAATCTGCAATGGATAATGGAATTATACAAAGTACATCCGTATAAAGAAAAATTCTTTGACTCCAAACTCAGCAAAGAAATGGGTTCGATTGAAAAATTAATTGGTTCAGGCTTATTCAGGCAACA
>JANMLJ010000177.1:0-15279 GCA_031372465.1 Chitinophagaceae bacterium
ATAGCTAGTATAGTCATTGAGAGAAAATACTTTTTCATTTAAATGGTTTTTGATTTTTTTAAAAAGGTTTTGGCTTACACCATATTTACTTTGTCTACTACAAAATAGACCTAATTTTTAAAATACAAAAAAAGGAAATCAAGGTACCGGATCGTAGCCGCTGCCGCCCCAGGGATGACAACGGCTTATTCTTTTGATGGCCAGCCACATCCCTTTAAATACCCCGTGTTTTTTTAATGCTTCAGCTGCATAATGAGAACAGGTGGGGGTATAACGGCATTTTGGCCCGAGCCAGGGAGAAATAATCCACTGGTAAATTTTTATCACCAGGATAAACGGAAGACTTAATATGCGAAAAAAAAAATTCATTTTATTTCATTCAGAATCAAACAGAGCTTGTCAAGTCCCTTCCCAATTTTTTCATACACTTCTTTATAAACTGGCAGGTCTTTGCCGGTATAAATAAAAAAAACAGATAGCTGGCCTTCTTTCTCCTGTAGTTTTTCTTTCAGTATTTTTTTTTGTAAACGGTATGCTTCCCTTATCAATCTTTTTATCCTGTTTCTGTCAACTGCTTTTTTAAAATTCCGTTTGCCAACACCCGTTCCAAATAGAAGTGATCCTTTTTCAACTTTGGTGAATGAATAATGAATCCTGAATGGGGCAATAGAAAACTTATTACCCTCACTGAATAATAGTTCAGTTTGCTTCCGGCTTTTAAGCCGCTCTGCTTTTCCTAAAGTAAATTGTTTAGCCACAAGTTGCCACGTAATAACGGGAAATAAATATTAGTTAGCCACGAAAACACACAAATGCACACTAAATTATTTTCCTGAATAAAAAAATTTAAATTATTTGCAAAAGTCTTCGTCTTATATACTTTGTGTTAATTGGTGTGATTTTGTGGTCAAACAAAAATAGCCCCGCCAGGCGGAGCTATCAAATATTAAGATTTTAAAGTCCGCTACGGCGGATTAATTATTTCTATTTCAATTTACTCTCATCAGAAACAGTCAACTTATGACGTCCTTTTGCACGGCGGCTTGCCAGTACTTTGCGACCATTAGCTGATGCCATACGTTTACGAAAACCATGAACGGTTTTGCGACGTTTATTATGAGGTTGGAATGTACGTTTCATATTTTTTTTCTTTTTTCACTTTTAAAAAATTAAAGCCGGTCCGAAGGACTCCTTTCGGAGGATAACAGACCATTCCCGCCTCAGGCGGAATTCACCAGCGGGTCACCACACCTGCTGTTTGTGAAAGGACGGCAAAGGTAAGGGTTGCTAGCCAAAAGATGAAAGTCAAAATAAGGAAAATGTATATTTTTTGATGCCTATTGATAATCAATGCTTCACAACTCTAAATTAACATGTTTGGAGCTAACCGGCTGCCCATAAAAAATAGTAGCATGGTTATCAAAATCTGAAGGAGAATCGGTAGTATAAAAAACCCTTTGCTGATTTTTGGTGCATTGGATGGCTATTTCCGGATGGCGTTTTAAATAATCAACCAGGCTTAGCGCTACAATTTCACCCTGCGAAATTAATTTTACGCCGACAGGAAGATATTCCTCAATCTTTTCTTTCAACAGCGGATAATGAGTACATGCAAGCAAGATGACATCAATATCTTCTCCCTTTTCAAAAATGTTGTGCAGATTTTTCTTTACAAAAAAATCTGCTCCATTACTTTTATACTCTTCATTCTCTACTAATGGCACCCACATGGGGCAAGCTTCCTGAAATACTTTTACTTCCGGAAAAAATTTAGCAATCTCCATCGGGTATGACTCGGATACCACTGTTCCATTCGTTGCTAATATTCCAACGCTTTTTGTTTCGGAAAAACTGCCGATGATTTCTGCAGTGGGTCTTATTACACCCAGCACTCTTTTACCAGGAGCTATTTTGGGTAAATCATTTTGCTGAATGGTTCGTAATGCTTTTGCAGAAGCCGTATTACAGGCCAGGATAACTAAGGAGCAACCTTGTTCAAAAAACCAATTGACACATTGTAAGGTATAATGATATACTGTATCAAAAGAACGATTACCATATGGGGTCCTGGCATTATCACCAAGGTATAAGTAATCATATTGAGGAAGCACATGGATCATTTCTTTCAACACTGTTAATCCTCCATAGCCAGAATCAAAAACTCCAATGGGACCTGCATTTTGCATGATGCAAAAATAGTGATTGATAAGTACCACTTAAAAAATAACCCCGGTCAGCTATTGAAGCGAACCGGGGTTAAAATAATTTATCTATATTATTTACCTACCTACCGGAGTGGGTTTTGGTATAGCAACTTTTAGCTTAGCAGCAACAGCTGCTATCATATCATCTGCATCCGGAGCTACAAGAAAAGCTTCTTTAGTAAATACATGGGTATATCCTTTTTCTTTGGCAACCAGTTTTATCGCATCATATACTTTACGGTAGATTGGTGCCAGCAATTCGTTTTGTTTGGCATCCATTGCCTGTTTTACAATATCCTGCCAGTTTTGTATCTGGTAGATCAATGTTGGCAATTCCTGCGCTATTTGTTTGCGAACAGCAGGGGGAGTTTTTAAAGAATCCCTATAAACACTGTCTTTATATTGGTACAAAGAAACAATCTGGGCATACTGAGGATTGATGGAATCATTCTGATAACGGTCCAGCAGTGAATCAAGTTTAGCTGCTTCAGGCATAATGCCAACCATGTTATCAACGCTGATATAACCAGCTTTCATTTGTGCGCTGGCAACACCTGTCATTAATAGACATGTAGCAAGGGCAAATACTGATAGAATTTTTTTCATTTGGTTTGTTTTTGTTTATCCACCTGGTTATTTTTTTTAAAGCGGTGAATGATTGCTTTATATGATTATCAAAGTAGCCGGTTAGTTGCGCCTTTCACTTTTTTTAACAGTTATCGAATCCCCAGGTCTTTGAGAATGTCCTCACTCTTGTCCAGTTTTGGGTCGGCAAATATAACGGTAATTCCTTCACTTTTATCTAATACAAAGTCGTAGCCCCGCTGAACTGCCATTTTCTGCACCGCATTATATACTTTATCCTGAATTGGTTTGATCAGTTCTTGTCTTTTTTTGAACAGATCTCCCTCAAAACCAAAGCGTTTGCGTTGCAGATCCCTAAGGGTTTTTTCTTTATTAAAAAGCTGGTCTTCCCTTTTTTTCTTCAGATCCTCACTTAGCATTACCTGTTCAGCTTCAAAAGCTTTATACATATTATCTAATAACGCCTGTTGGGCATCTATATCTTTTTGCCAGGTGGCTGCTATATCATCCAATTGTTTTTGAGCCGTTTTATAATCTGGCATTTTATCCAGAATATACCTGGTATCAATGATGGCATATTTCTGTGAAAATGCAAAAATTCCAAGGCCTAAAAGGCAACAAAGAAGAAAAATCTTTTTCATGTGTTTATTTTTTATTTTATTAGCCATCCCGATAGCTATCGGGAGAATTCGCCTTAAATAATAATGACCTTTCGGCAAGATTCTACTTATGGCTCATTTCATAATTAATAGAGTTTGTTTTTAAAGATCTACTCCCGACATTGATTAACAAAGAGATAAGCGGAGTATATTTTATAATTACTCTGGTTCAAATCCAAGCATAAATGTGAAACGGGATGCCCCTTTCAATCCTGATTGACCTGGTGTAATACGATCAAGCCCTACGCCATAGTCAAAACCAAGCAAACCAAACATTGGCAGGAAAAAGCGCATACCCACACCTACGCTGCGACGAAGACGGAAAGGATTATAGTCCTTATAATCATGCCACCCGTTGGCTGCTTCAAAGAATGAAAGTGCATAAATAGTACTGCTGGGATTTGTTACCAGCGGAAAACGCATTTCTAAAGTATATTTATTAAACATAATAAAGAACTTAGAAGCATTTTGCTGATCTGGATTCACGGTAGGGTCTGATGTCTCATAAACAGGATAACCACGATGTGCAATTATATCATACCCCAACAATCCAAAATTATTGGTCAAACCTGCATCTCCCACCTGAAATCGTTCAAAGGGTGAATAGTCAAGATCCTTGTTATAACGGCCCATAAAGCCATACTTTGCCGCTATCTTCAATACAAGCTGGCGATTTTTTTCAGCCCCCATTGGTTTACCAATTGGCACATACCATTCGGCATTAAATCTCCATTTATGGTATTCAGGAGTTTTATATGGATTAATTGAGTTTACGATATTTTTATTAAACAAAGAATAGGGTGGAGTAAATTGAAGGCTGCCCATGATATTTGAACCACTGGTAGGAAAGATAGGATTGAACACAGATGAACGCTGAAGTGTGACCTTCATACTGATATTACTGGACGTGCCATCTTTTAATCCCTCAAATATGGGATAGTTACGAAGTTTATACTGGGTTACATTCAAGGTATAAACCAGGCTAAAAAAGTCATCGGGCCATTTTAATTGTTTGCCAAGAGATACAGAAAAGCCTGATGTCTTCAGGAAATTGGAATCAGATCTTGCCCTATCTATTTGCCCGGTAAATGGGTCAAAAGCGTTAGAGAATTTACTGTTATTTACTCCAAAAGTTAGTGAGTTTCTTTTTTTACCACCCAACCATGGTTCGGTAAATGATGCACTAAGGGAGCGATAGGCCCGACCATTTGATTGAATACGAAGACTTAATTTCTGCCCATCTCCGGTAGGTAATGGATCCCAGGCTGATTTCTTCCAGATATTTCTAATAGAAAAATTATTGAAAGTTACCCCGAGTGTTCCGGTAAGTCCTACACCACCACCCCAGCCAGCAGACAATTCCAGCTGATCGGATGATTTTTCCTCGAGCTTCCAGTTTATGTCCACTGTTCCATCATCTGCATTGGGAACAACCCCTGGATTTATCGTTTCCTGGTTGAAGAATTGCAGGTTGGCTAATTCTCTTTGTGAACGGATAAGATCTGAACGACTGAATAATTCCCCGGGTACTGTTCTTAATTCCCGGCGGATTACATAGTCTTTGGTTTTTTCATTACCTGCGATAGTAATATTTTTAATTCTGGCCTGAGGACCTTCAGTAATTCTTATTTCATGATCAATGGTATCGCCATATACGGCGGTTTCAACCGGCTCTACCCTGAAAAATAAATAGCCGTCATCCATATACAAACCGCTGATGTCGCCTCCTTCCTGGGCAGCTTCTTTGCCAAGACGTTTATTCATAATACCGATATTATAAATATCCCCTTTATTAATACCCAAAATAACGCTTAGTATTGAATCACCATATTTGGCGTTCCCTTTCCAGGTGATATTTCCAAAATAATATTTTTTCCCTTCGTCTACTTTCAGGTCAACATTTATATTTCCCCTGGGTGTATTAATGGTTGTATCCGTAACAATTTGAGCATCCCGGAATCCCTGCGAATTATAATAGTCGAGCACTTTATTTTTGTCTTCTTCAAATTTTACCGTATTAAATTTTGCTCCGCTTAACTTGAAACGGAAATAAGGATCTAATAATTTTTTTGTTTTACTCATTGAAAGAAAACCCCATTCTTTCATATACTCGCTAAATGAAAAAGGCTTACTAACTCCATATGGGCTTGAAGTATTATCTGAAACAAGGGTTAGCTTACTCATTTCTTTCGTCCCTTTCATTTGTTTTTTCAACCGCAGACCATCCACGCCACTGTTTCCAAAAAATCGGACATTGTCAATGTGAACCTTTTTGCCTTTGTTCACATAAATGATCAATGAATTTGAATTGGCAAATGAGGTATCCGTTTTTTCTTCAATACGAACTGTTACATTCTGATACGCCTTCTCTGTATAAAATTTAGTAACTTTTTCTACAATCTCCCGACGGGTATTTTCAGTAATGATTGTTTGTTTGGCTAAACTGACTTTAGTAAGTATTTCTTCTTCTTCTGATTTTTTAATCCCAATAAATTTAAAATTACCAAGGCGGGGACGTTCCACTACATTTATTTCAATCCACACTTTGTCGTCCTGAATTTTAGTTACATACACCTGCACACCTGAAAAGAATTTTTGACGCCATAACGCAGCAATAGCTTTGGCAAAAATATCTGCGCCTGGATGAACAAATTTATCACCTGGTTGCAGGTTAGTAATAGAATAAACGATAGAAGTATCGAGGTGTTTAATTCCCGTGATCTTTACATCAGCAATAAAATATTCTTTGGCAATTTTAGAATTTTTCCATTCGAGGAGTTTTGGATCCACCGATGTTGGATTCGTAGTGTCTGACTCCTGTGCCTGAATGGTGCACACAAACCCCAGAACCACGATCACAGTAACAATAAGTCTTAGTAAAAATCTTTGCATATAAAATTGTTCAAAATCAATCTCAAAAAGTATCAAAGCAGCCAATAATACCAGGTTCTTCCTGTAATACTAAGTTATCATTGCTGAAAATTCAGTGCAGGAATACTGTTTTATCTACTAAAGCCAACCTCGAAGGCAAAAACGACAGATACCTTTTCTAGTTGAGGCGGCAAAATAACGGTAAATATTTGAAGTCTTTGTTAAAGAAAATGGGAAGTAGCGATAAGTCAGCGTGAAATGGGGCTAAAATTCAATATTTCCCCATTTTTCAGATCTTGAACCTCTTTGATTTCAAAAAAGGTAACAGCCAAAGGCCTATTCTTTCTCTTTTTTCCCAATTTTTCGCATTCGATACGCTGTTTTCTACCCCGCCAACACCTGTTCACCAGTTTTCCCGAACCTTCTTTCCCGGCTCTGGTAGTCAAGAATGGCATCGTATAAATTTTCTTTTCGGAAATCCGGCCATCGAACATTGGTAAAATAAAGCTCTGCATAGGCAAGTTGGTAGAGTAAAAAATTGCTGATGCGGAATTCTCCGCTGGTACGTATCATAAGTTCCGGGTCGGGAAAATCGCTGGTACAAAGATATTTTTGAAGAGTCTCCTGATCGATATTTTCTATATTTAAACGGCCTTCTTTCACCTCCTGTGCAATACTTTTTACGGCCGTAAGAAGTTCCCATCGTCCACTGTAACTTAAAGCCATTATCAGGTTAAGTCCAGTGTTTTTTTTGGTAATTTCCAGCGCTTCATTGAGTTCATTTTTGGCATTTTCTGGCAGCATATTCATATCTCCGATAACATGTAGCCTGATATTGTTTTTATCCAGGCTTTCCACTTCTTTATGAATTGTACTTACCAGCAGTTCCATTAATCCAATCACTTCATATTCTGGTCGATCCCAGTTTTCTGTAGAAAAAGCATAAAGCGTTAAATATTCTATACCGAGTTCAGCACAACCTTCTACTATATTGCGCACGCTTTCCACTCCATGAAAATGACCAAAAAGCCGGTCTTCCCCTTTTTCTTTTGCCCAACGTCCATTTCCATCCATAATGATAGCTATGTGACGGGGAAGATTATTTTTATCTATTTTTTCAAGTTGCAGAGACATAAAAAGACCGCTAAATCAGCGGCAAAGGTATTGTGGATTAACGGGATAAATAAGCCAGTTGATAAATTTTATCATAATTAATAAAAAAGCCGTTTCGATCTATTGGCTACCTGGATTTTTTGGCTAAATAGATTTCGAAACGGCTTGTTTTATATTGAGTTATTTATCTAGTTTTTCCCCCAGACAGCTATTCTTGATTTTCCCCGCGCAAAACCTTTTGTTTCATACCAAAATTCAATTTTTGTAAGGTGTCTTAACCCTCCGTCCAAATCTATCACGCGGCTTTCACTACCCTGAACAAAACGATTTCGAAGCTCCACGTTTTGTGTAGCTCCATTATCAAAATGAATGGTCATCGTATACATCTTTAATGGTCCATCTGTTACTTTTAATTTTAGCTGGCGTACATCATCTCTCCAGTTGCCAAAGCTGATAACATCATGATCTGCACCAAAGCCTACTTTCTTATCAGCAAGGAAAAACCAATCTCCGGCTTTGTTACTAGTTCTGAAGTTGTTTGTAGTAAAAGAAGTTGAAAAACTGAAAATAATGGCAAGAATTGTACAGTAAAAAATGGATGTCAGGCGCATAGTAATAAATTTTAAGTTATTGAATTATATTAGAAACGTAAACCATAGACCTCGATTTAATTAATGTAGTTTAATACTATATGCAAATAAACAATAGCAGGTCTTATTACTGAGTACCCGCAAAGTAAGTTTAAATTATTTCAGTATTAAAACCCTGCTTAATTTGCTTTAGGGCATCTATAGGATTGCAGATTAAAAGTAATATGGAACATAGCCGTTACAAACTGATCTTTTTGCTTGCTATTACCCCGCTGGCGACCAGGGATACCAATTGGTTCGCCTATTTCATATGACCTATCGCTTAATAATAAGGCATTTGATGTGCTTCCATCCGGATTGGCCGGAAAAGCAGCAGGATCAACATAGGTTTTACTTACATCATCCAGGTAGTCGGTATTGGTAAAACGGTGTAATATTTCAAAACCAATATTGACGCTTTCATTGATTGAATATTTGATACCTCCTCCAAAAGGAATACTGATGCCGGTTGAGCTGTATTTTTTGAGATCGGGGTATAAAGGACTTCCCTGCCCTTCTGTTCCTAATGGCCGGAGAAATATTTTCTCGCCTTGCAGGTAAGCATAAGGATCATAACTAAATATACCAGCGCCAAAAGTAATATAAGGGGTAAAACTATATGCAGACTCTCCTGGCATAAAACGGAAGAAATTAAAATCTCCCTGTAATGTCATTTCCCAAACTTTGCTGTTAAAGCTAAGGTTACGACTATACATATATTTATTATGATCATTATACTGATCCGAATAACCCAATTGGGCAAAGTTGGCGCTTAAACGCATGGCAATATAATTGCCAAGGTTTTTACGAAAGAAAATACTGGCGGCTATTTTAGGTCTGTTCAGGTGACCCCTGGTATTTAAATCACCAAAATAATGCCCGGCACCAATACCTACACCAAACTCTCCTTCCTGCACAATTGAATTTTGCGCTGAACCCTTATTGCCAGCAAAAAAGGCTATGGAGAAAAATATAACGGCGGCAAAAAATTTTTGGGTCATAACTTAAAATATAGTTCGGGGTTCTCTTAGAACGATAAAAATAGCATTTTCTTTTATTTTGGACCACTTATTACACAAAATATAAGAAATCGTCTTGTTTGGCATTTACCTGCTGAATATGAACTTACGTGTTGAATTAGCCCTTTTTGTTGTTTTAGTTACGTTTATCGAGCCCCCAGGTAAGTTTATTACGAAGAGTCTGCAGAAAATTATTCTCGCTGAGTCTTACAAGTTTAATGTTAAAACTTTCCTTTTTTACCGCTAACTGAACATTTTTACTGATTATCTCCCGTCGGGAGTCGAGGGCACAGATGATTTGTTCTGACCGGCTTTCAATTTCAAATGAAATGATATTATTATCTGGCACGATGATAGGGCGGACATTAAGGTTATGTGGTGCAACCGGTGTAATGACAAAACTACCGGACTCTGGAAATACAACCGGTCCATTGCAACTGAGCGAATAGCCGGTAGAGCCGGTAGGTGTAGCCACTATCAATCCATCAGCCCAATACGTGTTTAAGAATTCACCATTCAGATACGTATGAATTTTAATCATGGAAGCAACATCCCTTTTATGAATTGAAAAATCATTCAATGCATAGGGTACATTTCCAAACATCGGAAGGCTGGCATCGAGGTGTATCAGGGTTCTTGTATCTTCTACATAGGTTCGTTTTGCGATTGCCTGAACAGCTGACTTTACCTCTTGGCGGCCGATACTGGCTAAAAAACCAAGCCGGCCAAAATTGATTCCCATGATGGAAATTTTTTTATCACGAACCAATGTCACGGTATCTAATAAAGTCCCATCACCCCCGAGGCTGATAATGAATTCCACCTCTTCGCTTAAATCTTCGGCTATTGAAAACGTTTTTGTATCAGCAGGTAAATGAATACTATCCTTTATTTGCTCAAAAAATTCAAAGAAAACAACAGGTTCTATTTTTTGATTGACCAGTTCATCAAAGAATAATTGTACATCCTTTCGCTGTTCATCATCCATTACCCGGCTGTAAATTGCTGCTTTCATATAAAATCCTTTATAGTCTGTTATTAATTCCTGAAAACCAGGTAAACCCGGGAGAATTATTTTTTAATTTTTGTCAATATTTAATATCCTGAATTGGGCAACTATTTTTAAATAGCCATAAACCCATCGTGTACAACTCAGGATTAAGTTTTATTTCATTCAGAAGCTCGACCTTCTATGTAAAAATAGACCGTTTTGTCCTAACGAATTAAATGTCCACTCCAGTTTGACGGTAAAATCATAAAAAGCCAGGATATCAATTCCAAAACCGCCGGAGTACAACATTTTATTAGAAAGTGAATTATTGCCTGGTTGTTGCGCATAAACATAGCCAGCATTACCAAATATTTTTCCAAAAATGCGTAAAGGTATTTTTTGGGGTTCTTTGCCTTTTTTAACTGACGGTGATTTAATAATAGAGCTGAGCAATTCCCGGGTAAGGGTCGTTTTAGCATAGCCACCAGCAAGACCATCAATTACATAATATTCAAACCCCTGAATAAATATATCATTATACCCTAAAAATCGTTGGTTGAAGTAAGGTTGTTTAAATGGTAATTTAATTCCTCCGTATAAATTCAGGTTAAAAAATGTTTTTGCAGAAAGGGGCCAGCTGGCAAGACCCTTTACCTGAAATTGGGACAAACTGTACTTCTTATTAAATCCGCTTTGACTTATGAAAATCTGACCGGAATATCCTCTGGTTGGATAGGGTATATAATCCACATTGTAATAAGTCATGCTATAAAAAATACCCGGAAAACTAATCCGTTTAAGACCATCATTAAAATAAGAGGGGTTTAATTTAATGATCGTATCATTTACCTGTTCAGAAGTATACAAGATTCCGAAACTATGTCTTGTATTAATGGCTTTTCGGTAAGTAAGTTCTATGCTGGCATTTCTGAAGTTTCGGATATACTGATTTTCGTCTTTAAAAAAAGCCTGTTTATCATTAATTGTATTGTAATTGACCTCCCTGTTTTTACCTGTGGCAAATGAAAATTTCATTCCCCATTTTAATTTTTTATCAATGTAAAATCTGTCGTAGCTTAATTTAAGTTGCCTGGTGTATCCATTTATCAACCATAGCCTGAACTTATCATTGGTTCCGGTGGCATTATCGTAATAGATATTAACGCCATAATTTACCCGGTCAAGACTTGCTTTTTGTTCTACCAGCCACTGATTAATATTTCTATCAACTGGTTTAAAATAAGGAAGAGGAATCAGGTACCATCGTTCTATTAACTCAACGCTTATATCAATTTTATTTGACACTAAGTTTTTTGCTGCAACAATAGCCGAAGTAAAAAGAGCCGTATTTAAAAGCTGTCGCCGTGCTTCTGCCATTATACGTACAATAACTTCCAATGAATATTTTTCTCCCGGTTTAAATGGAATTTCTCTTAAAATAATAGTTGCTTTTGTTTTCCTATTTCCACTTATTATTATTTCCCCTATTTCGAGGGTAGATGTATCTAAAAAAACCGTTGTACTATCCGCTAATTTTTGAGGAATATTTTGTTGTGCAGGCAGAAAAAGACTGCACATCATTATGGCTAAAAAAAGGCTATAATATTTTATTTTCCCCGTCATGTTCTGGCTACAGCAAGTAGTCTATGTTAAAAGGAATGTCAAACATGGCTGTAAAATAAGGGGAAAAGCCCATCAGATCTTCAGGTAGTTCATCAGGTTGTCATAGTTGCTGCGAATATCATTGGCATATAACTCTTCTCCAAAAAAGTATTTTACATGATAATCATAGCGTTGAAAAGTGGCAACAATATCTGATACTTCGGGTTTATTAATGCGAATAGTAACCTGCATCAGGCCGGTTTCGCCATCATTAGACGTATTGAGCTGAGTAATTTGGGCATCATTTGTTTCTACGAGCTTACTGATTTCGCCAAATGAATATTGGTTACTCTCCATTTCCAGAACAATTAACCCACCAGGTTCACTAAGACTCATAAATTCAGAAGAAAATTTAAGTAGTTCATTATAAGCTACTGTACCAACCAGTTCATTCTCCTCATTTACAACAGGAACAACACTCAATCCACTGTCAGCTGCTATTTGAACTGCTTTCAGAAAATGTTCATCTTCTTTTACCGAAATTTCAGAAAAGGATTGTTTAATGTCTACTAATGCAGAAGTATCATTCTCAGCCTGCAGCAGGTCTTCTTCGCTTATGATACCAACGAATTTTTCGCCATCCACAATTGGCAAGTGGGTGACATTATTGTCATTCATCAGCTGTAATGCCTGATGCACCTTATCATAAAGATGCAGGTAAGGAAGTGTTTGAGATAAAAGTTCACGGGTCAACATGGATAGCGGCTTTGATGTTAATAGTATTTCATTTACCTGTCTCCTGGCATAATAAAAAATTTCACTTCGGTAACAAGACATCAATCATCCGGAAATTGTTGCAGGCTCGTAATGTTTTTTTAAAAAATTATGCAGAATTGCATTGAATTCATCAGGCACCTCCATCATTGGCGCATGACCACATTTATCTACAAAATGCAATTCACTGTTGGGAATTAACTTATTAAACTCTTTCGCAACAAACGGTGGAGTGATAATATCGTTATTTCCCCATACTAATAACGTAGGTTGTTTAATTTGGTTGAGTTCCTCACCCAAATGATTTCTGATGGCGCTTTTTGCCAAAGCGATGATCTTAATTGCTTTTATCCGGTTATTGGTAATGCTATATACTTCGTCTACCAGTTCTTTTGTAGCTGTATTCGGGTCGTAAAAGGTCATTTCCGTTTTTTTCCTGATGTATTCATAGTCGCCTCTTTTGGGATAACTATCACCCATTCCGTTTTCAAACAAACCGGAACTCCCGGTAAGAATGAGTGTTTTTATTCTTTCAGGATGTTTTAAAATATGAACCAATGACACATGACCACCGAGTGAATTGCCTAATAAATGAACACCTTGCAGGTCTCTAGTCTCTAAGAATTTATAAACAAATTTAGCTAACCCACCAACGGATGTATGAAGGATATCCATTTCAAGCAAAGGAAGTATCGGCACTACAACTTTATTATACTGTCGAAAATATTCAATCAGGGTGCGAAAATTGCTCAGGGCCCCAAAAAGACCATGCAAAAGCACTAACGGCTCGCCGTTACCTTCTTCAATAAACCTGAATTTGTCTTGTTCTTTAATTTCGTATTCCATGGCAGTCAATTCTGAGCTTTCTATTCATATGGTTTTCGGGTCTAAATTAGTTGATTTGCCGTTAAAAGTCTGTATTCGTCTTTTAAAAAAATACAGGCACTGACAAATACGGGCGCAATGGGCTTTTAAAAAACCCGATTTACATACTCCATTTGCCAGGTATTTTTTATCGCAAAGAGTTACTGAAATAGCCAGTACTTAAGTAGTTTTTTTTATGGGAACTATAAAAAGACAGGTGTAATAGGAACTTAGTAATTTATCTTTTTTATTATTAACCATCAATTCACCATCAGGCAAAGATTAATTTTTCAATAATAAATGTGAAACGGGAAAGAAAAACCAAATTGAAGGCATCGCTTTAGTATGCTGCCATTTTTTGAGCTACACCATCAAAAAATTGTTCCAGTTGTTCAAACATATCTTTAAAAATGGGGATGACTGTACCAAAGCCATCGATTGCTTTTGGGCCCCAGGGCTGTACAAATGAATAGGTAACTGATGTTTTAATTGTTTCCGGTTGAATTAATTTCATTTGCTCTGTATAAAAAAGCAACACACTAAAAACAGTGGTATAAATAGCTGCAAAAAAAATAACACCGGCCACTTTATTTACCCATCCAAGCATGACCAGCTCAACTGTTTTTTCGATGGCCCTTGCACCAAGTCGTATTAATAACAGAATAATAAAAAAAACAACAGCAAAAGAAATAATAGGTAGCCATTGGTCTGATACCTTAACCGCTTTACCAATATAACCGGCCACAACGGTTGAAAGTTTCATTGCGGCAGCAAGTCCAACAATAACAGTAACCAATGAGAATAATCCTACAACAAGGCCCTTTTGATAACCTTTTAGAATAGCTAAAACGATGATAACAGCAAAAATAATGTCGAGTAACATTAAGTGGTTTGATGTTTAACGACAGAATTATCCACTTATTTCAATTGGAATGAATAGTAAAGCCGGAATAGTACAATTCAACTTTTTGATAACATTTCTTTCACCAGGGAAGAAATAGTTTTTCCATCAGCTTTCCCTGCTAACTGTTTAGAAGCAACTCCCATTACTTTACCCATATCAGCGGGAGAAGATGCACCTAAATCAGCAATAATTTTAGTTAACGCAGCTTCTACATCACCGGCAGACATTTGCTTTGGCAAAAATTTCTCAATGATGGCGATTTCTTCTTGCTCTTTTATGGCTAATTCAGGGCGATTTTGCTGTTGAAAAATTTCCAATGAATCTTTTCTGCTCTTTACTAATTTCTGTAACAATTTTGTTTCTTCTTCTTCTGTTATTTCACCTTTTGCTCCTTCAGAAGTTTTAGCAACAATTATAGCGGCTTTAATTGCCCGAAGGCTCCGAAGGCCTGCTTCATCTTTTGCCAGCATTGCAGTTTTTAAGTCAGCCATTATTTTTTGTTCGAGCGGCATATGTTTATGGTTTATAGTTCATAGTTGATAGTTCATGGTTCATAGTTGATGGTTCATGGCCATTTTCCGAAAGCAAAATGTATGCATTAAATTACAAACTCTCTCCTTTGCCACAGCTACTGAGGCCTGGACCGACTCCCGACTCCCGACTCTTGACTCTTAACTCCCAACTCCTGACGCCCTACTCAATCTGCTTTATTTTCTTTTAACTGTTTTTCTTTGAATCTTTCATAAAAATCATGCGCAAAGTTTTTCATTTCCTCTACCTGCTCAGTGTATTTCGTTGCACGTCCATAAGTATCTGCCATCGTCATCATAGTTTGGAAAAAAAAGTCAGCCATTTCATCTACCATCATATCTTTTGTCCATAGATCGATACGGAGCGCTGCTTTCTCTGCTCCATCCCAAAAAGAAATCATCATGGCTTTTGCCTTTTGTGCATTATCGGCACTTGTATCAGTAGCACTCCATGCAATAGATGCAGGCACCCTATTTTCATCGGTCATTACATCAATAGTAATTGTAGATTTTGTCATAGTCTAAATTAAAGGA
>JANMLJ010000183.1:0-2567 GCA_031372465.1 Chitinophagaceae bacterium
TGCGGCAAACAAATTTGTACTACTAAAATAATAACAGCCGCAAAGCCATCAGCCCTGCGATTAACAGCTATCACTCATCCAAACGGCGTACAGGCAAATGGGCATGACCTTGCATTAATAGAAGTAGAAGTGGTGGATGCCAAAGACAATCGCTGCCCAACAGCGATGAATATGATAAATTTTTCATTAAATGGAGAAGCGGAATGGAGAGGTGGCATAGCACAGGGTCCTGATAATTATATTCTTTCTAAAAATCTTCCGGTGGAATGTGGCGTGAACAGGATTTTGGTAAGAGCAACAACAAAAGCAGGTAACATTACTATTAAAGCAACCGCTGAGGGGCTAAAACCAGCCAGTATTAATCTTATTTCAAAACCTGTTTCAACCGCAGACGGATTATCAACAGTAATGCCTGCTGCCGGGTTAAAGTCGAATTTAAAACGTGGACCAACACCTTCAACACCATCCTATAAAGATCTACGAATAGCCATTTCAATTATAAAAGCAACGGCAGGTTCAAAAGCTGATAGTGCTTTCGCCAGTTTTGATGATAATGAATTGAGTGAATGGCATAATGATGGACAACTTTCCACGGCCTGGATTGAATATGAACTGGAAAGAGAAGCTGTGGTGAGTGAAGTGGAACTCAAATTGAATAATTTCCGTTCCCGAACTTATCCACTCCGGATTACGGTTGATGGTAAAGAAGTTTTTGCTGATACAACAAAACGCAGCCTGGGTTATTTTACCGCCATTTGCAAACCGCAAAAAGGAAGGAAACTAAGAATTGAATTAGCCACCCTCACAAAAGATAAGGAAGGCAATACGATGCTGGAAGTATCCGGCAGGAAATTGGATGATGGAGTGGCCCGGGATGATAAGAATGCCAGGGGGATGCTTAGTATTATTGAGGCGGAAGTGTATGAGAAACCAAAGAACTAAACTAGTATCTTTAAATTAAAAGTGAAATGTATAATAGAATAATATTTTTTCTCGCCGTTGTTATTTCCGGCACAGCAATGGCTCAATCTGTTGCAGAAATGCCATTATATCCAGGCACTGTTCCTGGCTCAAAGCAATCAACAATAAAAGAGCAGATAATTTTTGTTAATGGTGGCGTCCGGATTTCTTCTGTTATTGCACCTACACTTACAAAATTCACTCCTGCAAAACCCAATGGTATTTCTGTTATCATTTGCCCCGGTGGTGGTTATGGACGTTTGGCTATTGACCATGAAGGTGTGGAAGTAGCTAAAGCATTTAATGAAATTGGTGTAACGGCATTTGTGTTGAAATACCGGTTACCTAATGATACGATCATGATTGATAAAACAACAGGACCTTTGCAGGATGCACAACAGGCAATCCGAACAGTTAGAAAACAAGCAGGAGCCTGGGGATTAAATCCAAACAAAATTGGCATCATGGGATTTTCTGCTGGTGGACACCTCGCAGCTACAGCCGCTACGCATTTTAATATGATTGCTGACCCGGTAATGAATGATTCTGGTTCTGTTCGTCCTGACTTTGCTATTCTTTTATACGCTGTCATCAGTTTTGATGATAGCATTGCACATAAAGGTTCTAAAACAAATCTTGTTGGAAAGAGTCCTTCACCAGAATTAACTAAATTATATTCTAACGAATTACAGGTGACAAAGAATACGCCACCATCTTTTTTAGTGCATGCCGGCGATGATGGAGCGGTACCGGTTGAAAATAGTATTCGCTATTATCAGGCTTGTATAAAAAATAAAGTACCTGTTGAAATGCACTTATATCCAAAAGGGGGACATGGTTTTGGGCTGAATAATAAAACGACCAGCGATAAATGGTTTGACAGATTAATAAACTGGATTAATATATTGCAATAGAATTTTACAAAAAAACTTTTTAATAAATGAAAGTCGGATTATTTATACCTTGTTATATAGACCAGTTTTATCCGGGGGTAGGCATTGCAACATTAGAACTCCTGGAAAAAGATGGATGTGAGGTTGTATTTCCGCTAAATCAAACCTGTTGTGGCCAGCCAATGGCTAACAGCGGCTTTGCTTCTTATTCAAAAGGCTGCGATAAAAATTTTGTACAAAATTTTTCCGGGGTGGATTATATAGTGGCACCTTCCGGTAGTTGTGTGTTGCATATCAAAGAACATTTGCAGGATAAAGATGAAGTGAAAGCAACGTATATTAAAGAACATATTTATGAACTGACAGAATTTTTAGTTGATATTTTAAAAATAAAAAAATTGGAAGCAAGTTTTCCATTCAAAGTAGGTTTGCATATAAGCTGTCATGGTCAAAGAGGGTTGCATTTGTCATCCATGAGTGAACTGATGGATACGCCATTTTCAAAACCAGAAAAATTATTAAGTATGGTGAATGGCTTGCAATTGAGAAAACCAAAACGTATTGACGAATGTTGCGGTTTTGGTGGTACTTTTTGTGTGTTTGAAGAAGCTGTATCAGTGAAAATGGGCAAAGACAGAATAAAAGAACATACAGACAACGAAGTGGAATATATAACTGCTGCAGACACCAGTTGCCTTATGCACCTAGAAGGTA
>JANMLJ010000185.1:0-1916 GCA_031372465.1 Chitinophagaceae bacterium
TAACTCCATTTAACTTTTTTTTCTTTCAACATGCGGATTCAATATAAACACTATCCTATTTACAAACAATACCACTAACTGGTAATTATTCTGATCAATTTTTCAACAAAGGAATCAGCGTTTTTCCCGTATCACTAAAGCCTCCGTTTTACCATCAACAAATTTTATAACCAATGTTACTGTATAATCTTAATTTTATTTTATGAGAAAATCCTTCTTCTTTTTCGGGTTCATTTTTTTGTTTGCTCAATCCCTTTCCGCCCAATCACCAGAAGTGCTAACGATCAGAAAATATGGAAATAAAAATGCCGGAGCTATTATCAGTGAGTTTACCGAATTTCTTTCTTTGCCCAATGTTGCCGCCGACCCCGCCGGTCTGCAAAAGAATGCAGCGTTCATTATGGGCATGATGAACAAAAGGGGTATGCAAAAAGTACAGCTTTTAACCGCCACCACCCCAGGCGCCCCGCCGGCCGTATATGGCGAAGTAATGGTTCCCGGTGCAAAACAAACCCTTATTTTTTATGCGCATTATGACGGGCAGCCCGTTAATCCTGCCCAATGGGCGGCCACACTCGAACCGTTTCGGCCAACCTTATTTTCGGGTGCCCTCGATAAAGGCGGAAGCAATATTCCTTTTCCCGTTGATGGTAGCTATAAAAACGAATGGAGAATATATGCCCGCGGCGCTTCTGATGACAAAGCAGGTGTCCATGCTATTCTGAATGCCTATGATGCTATTATTAAAAACGGTTTGACGCCCGGTTGTAATCTTAAATTTTTCTTCGAAGGTGAAGAGGAAGCCGGCTCCGTACATCTTGATGAAATACTGGAAAAGTACCGGCCCTTATTGCAGTCTGACCTGTGGATCATTTGTGACGGACCTGTTCACCAATCAGGAAAAAAACAAATTGTATTTGGTGTTCGTGGCGATGCCCAACTTGATCTTACCGTGTATGCTTCCAGGAGACCATTACACAGTGGTCATTACGGCAACTGGGCCCCTAACCCGGCCATGATGCTGGTAGAATTATTAGCTTCTATGAAAGACGATAAAGGAAGAGTGACCATCAAAGGATTTTATGATGATGTGACCCCTTTAACCCCTTCTGAAAAAAAAGCACTGAATGAAGTGCCTTCCGTAGATGAACAAATGAAAAAAGAACTGGGTATAAGCACCGTTGAAATGCAGGGACTAACACTGAGTGAAGCTATCAATCAACCTTCGTTAAACATTAATGGCATACAAAGCGGTAATGTAGGTAAGTTAGCATCCAATCAGATACCAACTTATGCAAGCGCCGTTCTTGATATGAGGCTGGTTTTGGGTAATGACTGGAAGAGACAACAACAAAAAGTGATTGATCACATAAAAGCACAGGGTTATTTTGTTACCGATCATGAACCTACGGATGAAGAAAGAAAAAAATATCCGAAGATCATAAAAGTGATACCTAAACAGGATGGTATAAATGCGCAGCGCACTTCGATGGATCTGCCAATCATACAAAAAGTAATTGCCGCAGTAAAAACTACCACCAGCGACCAGCTTGTATTGCAACCAACGATGGGTGGCAGTCTTCCGCTGTTTTTATTTGAAAAATACCTGGGTGCCAAAACCATTACCGTTCCCATTGCCAATCATGATAATAACCAGCATGCAGAGAATGAAAATATCCGTATCGGTAATTTGTTTGCCGGAATAGAAACCATGGGATCACTGATGCTGATTAAATAATTTGCGTTATGACGTCTGTACCTGCCTTTACCTGATGAAGTGGAGGAGTACAGGTTTTTTTTCAACACAACTTGTCCCGATAATTTCGGGAGAGAAAATGAAAAGTCAATACACACAGAGCAACACAGAGGATTGTTGCGCAATGATGGAAACAGGAGGGAGTGCTGGTTTTTTCAAC
>JANMLJ010000186.1:0-2919 GCA_031372465.1 Chitinophagaceae bacterium
ACCTTTAATGCAACTATCCACTCGACACCTGCTTGGCATTAAAAATCTTACCAAAGAAGATATCTCCCTTATACTATCCACGGCAGAGCAATTCAAAGAAGTATTACAACGCCCCGTTAAGAAAGTTCCTTCTCTAAGAGATGTAACTATTGTGAATCTTTTTTATGAAAACTCTACCCGTACCCGATTCTCCTTTGAACTGGCCGAAAAAAGATTAAGTGCTGATACCATCAATTTTGCTGCTTCCAGTTCTTCGGCTGCAAAGGGTGAAACATTGCTGGATACAGTGAATAATATTTTATCTATGAAAGTAGATATGGTGGTAATGAGACATAGTGCAAGCGGGGCACCTCATTTTTTAGCCCAACATATTCCAGCCGCTATCATTAATGCCGGTGATGGAATTAATGAACATCCAACACAGGCTTTGCTGGATGCTTTTTCCATCAAAGAAAAAACCGGTACATTGGAAGGTAGAAAAGTAGCAATCATTGGTGATATTATGCATAGCCGGGTGGCACAAAGCAATATTTACCTGCTTAAAAAAATGGGGGCAGAAGTAACCGTTTGCGGGCCGCCAACCTTAATACCTAAATATATCAGTGAAGCATTAGGTGTGCAGGTGAATTACAACCTTAAAGAAACATTAGCCTGGTGTGATGTGGCTAATGTGTTGAGGATTCAATTAGAAAGGCAGAACCAGGTTTTATTCTCTTCTTTAAGGGAATATAGTCTGGCCTATGGTATCAATAGAAATTTATTGGACAACCTGCACAAGGAAATAGTTATTATGCATCCGGGTCCGATAAACAGGGGAGTAGAGATAGACAGTGATGTGGCTGACTCTAAACAATCCATTATCTTGCAGCAGGTGGAAAATGGAGTGGCTGTGAGGATGGCAGTTTTGTATCTGCTTTCGGGCAGAAATTAACAATAAATCATTTAATAATTGGTGCCGGATACTATCTAAAAGAATAAGAACTCCATTGTTTATTCGATTGCTTATTATCCATTTAATTTTTCATAACTATCGGCTTAAAGTAACCTTGAAATGGAACCACATAGAAACATAGACCACTCCCGATAGCTATCGGGAAGGAATAAACACATAGAATTCTATGTTGAAACCTATGAATCTAGGTACCTATGTGTTTAAAAATAATGAAGGTTTATTTATTCCGATAGCCACTAATTTTTTTTAATTACTATGCGAATCTGTCTCTTTCCCGGAACCTTTGACCCGGTAACACTTGGCCATGTAGATATTATCAACAGGGCCTTACCATTATTTGATAAGATAGTAGTGGGAATTGGTTTAAATACTTCCAAATCTCCCATGTTTTCTCCGGAGGAACGTTTGCAATGGATAAAAGAAATTTATAAAGATGAAGATAGGGTAGAAGGAGCTGCTTATGAAGGGTTGACTATTAATTATTGCAAACAAATCGGTGCTCACTTTATTTTGAGGGGCATCCGCTATGTCAGCGATTTTGAATATGAAAAAACAATTGCCGATGCTAACCGCACCTTAGATCGTAGTATTGAAACAGTATTTCTTACCGGAGAACCTAAATATACTTCCGTCGCTTCAACTATTGTAAGAGATATTATCAGGAATAATGGTGATTCCAGTCATTTCCTGCCTGAAGTAGTTTTTAATTCACTCAAAAAATAATACAGATGAGTATCTGGTTTAATAAAGAATTGACGATCGAAGACCTGGTAGGTTTTGGTAAAGGTGCAATGGATGAATACCTCGGAATTGAATGGGTGGAAATGGGGGAAAATTTTCTAAAAGCCCGGATGCCGGTTGATAAGCGTACCCGGCAGGCATATGGAATACTTCATGGCGGTGCCTCCTGTGTATTGGCCGAATCAGTTGGCAGTATTGCATCAGCCCTGGTTATTGACCGTAACCGGTTTCAATGTGTAGGATTGGAAATAAATGCGAATCATGTACATAGTGCAACAGAAGGTTTTGTAACAGGTATTGCTACACCTTTGCACTTAGGAAAATCTACCCATGTTTGGGATATAAAAATTTACAATGATAATGAAAAGATGGTTTGTGTAAGCAGGCTCACAGTTGCCATTATCGAAAAAAGAGATTTTACCAAACCAAGATCGCTGTAATTTTATTTCATAAACTCTTTTAATACATCTATAACGGATGGAAAGCAATTGGGAAAGAGTTTCTCCGCTTCGTTGGGTGTTGCCCATTTTATTTCCATAATTCCTTCTTCTGTCTGAGGTACTAAATTTTGTTCACCGCTGACTTTCATATTGTACCAATGTGATTCTTTTAAAATGAACTTTGTTCCTTCATGATAAGTATGATAAGTAATAGTGAATGGGGACAGTAACTTAATTTTTTTTAATCCCGTTTCTTCTTCTACCTCTCTCAGGGCACATTCTTCTAATTTTTCTCCTTTATCTAATTTCCCCTTCGGTAAATCCCATTTACCCCGGCGGAAGATCATAAGTATTTCCTTTTTTTCATTTATTACCAATCCACCGGCTGCCTGTATAATCGTAAATTTTTTAAAAAAAGCCTTCTGGAGTTCTTCCAGGTTTGTATGATAAAATACACCTGCATGAATTTTCCCCAACTGCATTTCATGAATCATCGACTTCACGGTATGCGAATCCAGCTCATCAATGAAAACGGCATCATCATGATGAATAAAAGGCTCCACTGTTTCATCCACGGCATCACAGAGGAATAGTGGTTTGTCGTCGAAGTAGATTTTCAGATACATAATAGTAATTCAAGTTAAGAGTTTTGAGTTTCGGGTTGTTATAGAAAGATACGAACTAAAGTCTCACAACTCGTAGCTAATGACTCGTAGCTTTCTTTTACCTTCGCTTCATGACTGATGCCATTTTCATCGATGAACTGGATTCGCATACGGTGAAGTC
>JANMLJ010000216.1:0-9233 GCA_031372465.1 Chitinophagaceae bacterium
TGTAGAAACATTCTACCAGGCAGATTATAGCAACCCGTTACAATCCGAATTTATGTTTGCTTACAGGATCGCCCTGGAAAACCGTAATTCATTTCCTGTAAAACTTCATCGCCGTCACTGGTATATTTTTGACAGTAATGGAAGTAACCGGGAAGTGGAAGGCGAAGGAGTGGTTGGTATACAACCTACCATTCAGCCGGGAGAAAATTATCAATACGTAAGCGGATGCAATTTGCGCACTGAAATGGGCCGGATGTACGGAACTTACCAAATGGAAAATCTGCATAACAAAAGGATGTTTGATGTTAGTATCCCATCCTTTGAGATGATAGTTCCGATGAAGAATAATTAAACCCCCTGTCCCCCTAAAGGGGAGACTTAGATCTGAATTTCATTTTAATTTTGATAGATTTCCTTTAGAAGTTAATTTTTTGTGAACTTTTGTTCTGTATCCTTGATAAGTTTTAAATAAAGCAAAAACCAGTGCTGTTTAAGACGGAGAAGTTCTATTTGTTAGTACTTAAATTCCAAAAAATAAAGATTAATAAAACTAATACCATAAATACTAAAACTATCTTCTACCAATTAACTGATAGCCATTTTACTAAATCTTTAGAACTTGAATTTAAAAATAAGCTAAAGATATTTCCTGATAAACGGAGTAGCAAAAATTAATTACTTTAGGGGTAGCTGAATATAATAAGGAATCATTAACCTAAGTTCCCTTTAGGGACAGGTTATTTTCCTTGTCCTTTCTTTCAACAAAGCTATAGCTTCTTCTTTCGATTGAAACATATTGCCATTAATATTAACCAGGTTATCGGCTAATTTATCATAGCGTTTAGACAATAGCCATTTAAAAATGTGCAGGTAGTGTATGCCATCAAATACAATGGCTTTATTGGCGGCAAATTCATCTTTACGTGTTAAAAACTCCCCGGGCATTTCTGTATAATGCATACCTGGCCGAAGATGATGAACTATGTGATATCCATCATTCCAGCATTTTTTATTGTAAACAGTATTTATACAATTTATTGAACTTGTAAAAAGGTTTTCCGGTTCATCAGGATCTATAAAAGAATGCTGCGTCCAGTTGCCAAGCATCATTACCAATCTGGCAAACAATAAAGGAATAACAAATACGGCCAGTGTAGCTTTGAGATTTACAAAACACATAGCTATGCAAAAAGCTAAATAAATATATTCTCCGGCAGTAAGCCGTTGATACAATTTTTTTCTTTTTCTATTAAATAAATACCGGATAGTATTAATAACCCCCACAGCAATAAATTTTAAAAAGTAGGCAAGAAAATCCTTTAAACTATCCCTTTGATAATACATCGTACTGCTGGTATCATCGGGCATATTGTTTTCTATATGATGCATACCCATATGGTGACTGAAATAACCTTCGGGGGCATGACCAAATAAAGGGCAGATTACCCAGGTAAGATAGGTGAGTAATGGTTTTTGATAGGGGGCTTTAAATAATTTTCTATGACAAAGACAATGAAACATAAGCCCAAAACTGCCTTTCAGGTAAAATTGTGAAACATAGAAATAGGGAACAGCGATAATCCACCACCAGGCAGCAGGTAATGGCGTAAAGAGTAAAATAGCAACAGGCAATACCAGCAAATGAATAGTAGTAAGCAAATAAATAAAAGGCAAATCCCTTTTATCATTCATAATTTTCAACCAAAACTTATCGTACCTGTTGTACACTTTTTTGGGTGTATAAACGGGGTCCTTGAGGGTAGTTGCCAGCGATTTCATAAAGTATAAAATTATCAAATTTATAAATGTCGGCAAATCAATGTTGAGGATAAATTATAAAAAAGCGGTAAGAATTTGAACAGTTGTATGATCATGGTTATTTCGGCTTGTATTTAGCTTCGTCAAGTATTTTTTTCACATCAGTTTTCATCACTTCGTCGGGGGTTATACCCGTATTTTTACCGGTAAATTTTTTGAGAATCTGCCAACCTATCCATTGTCCCATATTGCCAGGCGATAGCTCTTGTGAAAACCCCTGTGTGAATGGTCCTTCGCCAATATACGTTTGAATAATTGCAGGGTTCAATGAATTCAGGTCTTCATTTTTAACCAGATAGCTCCAAATCAAACCTTCATTTTCATTGCACCAGTCGAGCTGTTTCTGCGTATACCCGGTTTTAATAGAATCGGGCACAGCGGGTAAAAATTTATCCAGCAAATACCATTGTTTACCTTTTTCAATCATTTGCTCTATCAGCGGTTTGTTTCCGCTTTTGTAAGGGAAAAGATCACTAACGACCAGTTGCATGGCATCAGCAATGATATATTCTTTGCTAAAACGGCGGCTACGGAATTCCGGAGCTACATTGGTAATAAAAAATGGGTCTTTATAAACAGAAAATTTTTTGCCCAGATAAAATTGAAGACTTATGCCTAAGAAATCCGGCCCAATAAAATCAGGGGTGGGGCCCGTTTCAGATTGAGCCATGGCATCAACCGGTCCGGCAATGGTAACAATAGTCGGCACTTTATAAGCAGGAAAATAATATTTTACAAACTGGAAACCTTTTTTAAAATCGTTTTCAATATCGGTCGTATTTTTAAAAACGGTATTTACCGTGTCAAACAAACCAGCACTCAATTTGATAAAATTTTTAACACCTTCCCCGGCAGAAGCACTATCCAGACCTAATATATTTTGAAGAAAAATGCCTGTTATGGAAGGGTATTTTTTATTCAGCTCTTTTATTCCCTGCCAGACGTTATTGCTGTCAATTTTAAAAAAATCAAGGTCAAATCGTTCCAGTTTTATGTTGACTTTTATATCAGTAACATCAGGGATGCCTTTCTTTTTTTTGCAGCCAAACAAAGAAAGAGAAAGTAATAAAATTAGTGCGGTTTTTTTCATAGCTCTTGTAAACGTTTGCAGGTGAATATTGTTGTGGAAACAAAATTACCGGAATAAAAATTAGCAGTAATACGTCTCTTTATTGGCGTAAATTTGTACAATGAAAATAGCCCTGGCACAGCAAAATTATCACATCGGAAATTTTGAAGATAATACCCGCAAAATCATTGCAGGAATTGAATGGGCCAAAAAACAGGGAGCTGACCTGGTATTGTTTTCAGAACTATGTATTTGCGGCTATCCCCCCAGAGATTTTTTAGAGTTTGATGATTTTTTAGCTAAGTGCAATCAGGCCATCAACACGATTAAAGAACATGCTGATACAATTGCTGTACTTGTGGGAGCCCCTGATAAGAATCCGGTACGAGAAGGAAAAGATCTCTATAATGCGGCTTATTTTCTTTATGAAAAAGAAGTAAAAGCCGTAGCACATAAAACATGTTTGCCAAACTATGATGTATTTGATGAATACCGCTATTTTGAGCCTTCCTATAACTGGAATGTAATTGAGTTTAAGGGAAAAAAACTGGCAGTTACTATTTGCGAAGACATCTGGAACCTGGGCGATAATCCATTATACCGCCACTGCCCGATGGATGAACTGATGAAGCAGTCACCGGATATAATGCTGAATTTATCCGCTTCGCCATTCGATTATACACATGTAGAAGATAGAAAGGCCATTGTCAAATTAAATACAAGGAAGTACAAAATTCCGATGCTTTATTGTAATTGTGTTGGTAGTCAGACGGAGATTGTTTTTGATGGAGGTTCCTTGGTTTTTGATAAACAGGCTAATCTTATCAGACAACTTCCTTTGTTTGAAGAAGCATTAGAAATGTTTGAGCTGAAAGATGATGGTACTTTTGTACAGCCGGTAACAACATTGGCGAAGAATTTGCCTGATGCGGAATTTAATCCTGCTATACTGGATCATAACTTATGTACTGCTGAAATTTATCAGGCCATTGTAATGGCGATAAAAGATTATTTCAGTAAAATGAATTTTACCAAAGCTATACTTGGAAGCAGTGGTGGTATTGACAGTGCTGTAACATTAGCACTTGCCTGTGATGCATTGGGAAAAGAGAATGTAAGGGCTATCCTGATGCCTTCACCCTTTTCATCAGGTCATTCAGTAAGTGATGCAGAATTATTAAGTAAACATCTTGGTAATCCCTATGATATCGTACCGATAAAAAATATTTATGAAAGTTTTCTTCTTGAATTGAAACCTTTTTTTAAAGACTTGCCATTTAGTCTGGCGGAAGAAAATATTCAAGCCAGAACAAGGGGTAACTTATTGATGTCGTTTGCCAATAAGTTCGGATATATTTTACTGAATACATCAAATAAAAGTGAATTGGCAACGGGTTATGGTACTTTGTATGGTGATATGGCCGGAGGGTTGGGTGTATTGGGTGATTGTTATAAGATGCAGGTATATGCGTTGGCAAAATATATAAACCGCCATAAAGAAATTATACCGGAGAATATTATTTCAAAGCCACCCTCTGCAGAACTAAGGCCGGGTCAAAAAGATTCGGATTCATTACCGGATTATGCTATTCTCGACAGTATTTTATTTCAATACATTGAGAGACGACAGGGCCCCGGGGCAATAAAAGCACAGGGTTTTGATGCGGCTTTGGTTGACAGGGTATTAAAAATGGTTAATATGAATGAATATAAGCGTAACCAGTTTTGTCCCATCATCCGTATTTCTCCTAAAGCATTTGGGGTAGGCAGAAGAGTTCCAATTGTAGGAAAATATCTTTCTTAAAATTTTTAATGAACAAAAGTAACAACAGCATCTTTGGTAACACCAGCGAGCGTATAGGGTTGGGATACTATAAGCTGCGTTTCCGACAGTGTTACAATTGTTGAGACGGTACTCCCACCTGGAATTAATGCAGCAGAAGTTGAAAGCATTGTTTCTCCGGATTGAAAAGTCCAGGTAAAAGGATTTGTTTGGGGATCTGCGGCATTACACTTAAGGGGACCTTCATCAGTTATGCCAGTTCCTGCGGCAGCAAGAGTTATGATATTATCTTTCTGGCAGGGTTGAAGGAAAGGATCCAGGTTAACGCCGTCCCTGACAGCTGCACTGTATTTCCAGATGCCTTGCGTTAGTAGTTGTGTTTTCGTTTTTAACACCGGTAAATTATCATCTGACTGGCAGGAAAACAAAGTAAAAATAGCTGCAAAAAATACGATACATACTAAAACAAACTGCTTTTTCATATTTAACATGGATTATTCACAAAAATAGTTATTCTTTATCAAAGAATGAAACGGTAAAATACCTATAATTAGTGTGTTAAACAATAACCTAAATTTTTTATGGCAATTCATTTGCTTACTGCATCTTCGTATTTTGTGACTTGTTAAATATACCATATGTTTAAAACCGCAGAAGATATCCGGCAGTTGAATGAAAGAATTAGTCATGCCGGGCAGTTTATCGATAAGTTAAGAGAAGAGATCGGCCAGGTGATAGTAGGCCAAAGCCATATGCTTGATAGATTATTGATTGGCTTGTTAAGTAATGGCCATATACTGCTGGAAGGAGTGCCGGGGTTGGCTAAAACCTTAACCATAAAATCATTGGCGCAGGCTACGCATGTTAAATTCAGTCGTATACAATTTACGCCCGACCTGTTGCCGGCGGATGTAATCGGCACGTTAATTTACAATCAGCAAAAAAATGAATTTGTAATTCGTAAAGGTCCCATTTTTGCCAATTTTGTGCTGGCTGATGAAATTAACCGGGCACCTGCTAAAGTGCAAAGTGCTTTACTGGAAGCGATGCAGGAACGACAGGTTACTATTGGCGATACAACGTATAAATTAGATGAACCCTTTTTAGTGCTGGCAACTCAGAACCCATTGGAGCAAGAAGGAACTTATCCTTTGCCAGAAGCCCAGGTAGATCGTTTTATTATGAAAGTGATTGTGGATTATCCTTCAATGAAAGAAGAACAACTGATCTTACGGCAGAATGTGCAGGGAACATTTGCCAATATAAAACAAGTAGTTTCCATTCAGGAATTAACTGCTGCAAAAGAACTGACAAGACATATTTACATGGATGAAAAAATTGAACAATATATTCTGGATATAGTTTTTGCAACAAGAAATCCGGAATTGTACAAAGTAGAAAAACTAAAGCCGCTTATTTCTTATGGTGCATCACCAAGAGGAAGTATTAATTTGGGACTTGCTGCAAAAGGACAGGCATTTTTAAATAAACGCGGCTTTGTGATTCCGGAGGATGTAAGAAGTATTTGTAAAGATGTATTACGACATCGGATCGGGTTAACCTATGAAGCAGAAGCAGAGAGTGTAAAAGTAGAAGATGTGATTGAAGATGTGTTAAGACAGATTAATGTGCCATAAAGGAGATGGCCCCCTAAATCTCTGCCGCGGCGGAGGACTTTAGACGCTGAAAGAATAAATTTCATTATTGTTTGTACATGCTGACTACTGCTGAAATATTAAAAAAAGTAAGAGAGCTTGAAATTAAAAGCAAGAAGCTCACCAGCGATTTATTCACCGGGGAATACCATAGTGCATTTAAAGGTAAAGGAATGTCGTTCAAAGAAGTGAGGGAATATGAAGCCGGAGATGATATACGTTTTATTGACTGGAATGTGTCCGCCCGTTTTGGTCATCCCTACAGTAAAATATTTGAAGAAGAAAGAGAATTGACAGTGATGTTATTGGTTGATATCAGTAACAGTTCAGTTTTTGGAACCACGCATGCACGAAAAAAAGATATCATAACGGAGATAGCAGCAGTCATTGCATTTTCAGCGGTAAATAATGCTGATAAGATTGGCGTGATATTTTACAGCGATGTGGTAGAAGCTTATATCCCGCCAAAGAAAGGAAAACAACATGCATTATATATTGTACGGCAATTATTGACCAAAGAGCCTAAAGGCATGGGAACTGATGTAAGTTCAGCTCTTCGCTATTTTACTAATTCTACCCGGCAAAAAAGTATTGCTTTTATTTTAAGCGATTTTATAGACGCTAATTATGAAATTGCTTTACAGATAGCCGGGAAGAAACATGATGTTATCGGCATCAAACTATATGATAAAATGGATCAGTTATTGCCTGATGCCGGATTGCTTCAGATACAGGATTCGGAAAATAACAGTACAAAATGGGTGGATAGTAGTAATGCTTTTGTCCGCTACAGTTATGAACAGGAATTTTTCAGGGTTACAGAATATAGTTCTCAAACTTTTAAAAAAGCAGGATGCGACCTGTTGCATGTAAAAACCGGTGATGATTATGTAAAAGTGCTTCAAAAGTTTTTCATAAGCAGGAACAGGTGATTTTATAGCAGTACAGTTAAAGCCGGAATATTGTTAAAAGGCAAAAGAGAAGAAAATATATTAAATTTCAAAAAGGGGTCCTCCATACATTGTGTTTTGTAAAAAATGATCTTTAAAAGTAAAATACTATTTTTTGCAACTATAATTTTTGGGCAATTGGTTTTTGCGCAGGGTAGTACAACGATTATAGCTACTGTAGATAAGAATACAATCTTGTTGGGTCAACCAATTCAATTAACTATTGAGGCAAACTTCTCACCCGAATCATCTTTGAAGTTTATTTCATTTGACAGTATTGCTCATTTTGAGTTTATTGAAAAGCCTGTTATTGATACAACAAAAAAGAGTATAAGGGGCGTATATAAAATTACCAGTTTTGATTCAGGACATTGGTTCATACCTGCTTTTGCACTTACAAGTGAGGTTAGTACAGACAGTATTCCCATTGATGTTGTTTTTTCTGACGTTGATCCTAACCAGCCTTATCACGACATAAAAGATATTCTTGTAATAAAGCCTTTCAAAAAAAAGAAGACATGGTGGTGGTATGTTGCCGGAGTAGCAGTATTCCTTGGATTGATAGTACTTTATAAACAACAAAAGAAAAAAACGCAAAATTTTGCAGTGCCGAAAATTATGATCAGCCCTTTTGAAGAAGCAATGGAACGTCTGAAAAAGTTAGAAAATGACAGACTTGGGATACTGCAATATTATTCCGGGCTTACAGATATTTTCAGATTATATGTTTTCAGGAAGAAAGGGATACATTCTATGCAAAAGACAACAGAAGAAATAATAGGGCAATTACGAAATCTTAATTTGAGTAAAGCGCAAACCGATACATTATCTTCCTCACTGCGCTTAAGTGATTTTGTGAAATTTGCAAAGCATATTCCAACAGAAGATGATAACAGCAAAATGTTTGAAGAAATTAAACGGGCCATTATAGTTATTGAAAAAGGGGTGTCAAATCCTTCCACTTTATCGTAGATATAGAAGAAATGTTATATAACTATATTAAAAATATGGACTTTGCGTACCCGATTTTCTTCGGATTATTTATTATGCTACCCTTATTAATTGGGTGGTATGTTAAAAAGTATAACCTTGGGATGTCAACAATAAAAGTTTCCACCACCCAGGCTTTCAGGGTTTTTTCGTGGAAAAACCGGTTTCGTCATTGGCCATTTATTATACGATTACTGGCATTGTCATGTTTGATTGTAGCGATGGCCCGGCCCCAAAAAAGAAATATAGAGCAGCGAACAAAAGGAGAAGGTATTGACATTATGCTATGTATGGATGTAAGCGGAAGTATGGGTTCTGTTGATATACCTCCTTCCCGAATGGAAGTAGCCAAAGAAGTGGCGGAGGAATTTGTTCGGGGTCGCCAGGTGGACAGAATTGGTCTTGTTGTTTTCTCGGGAGAAAGTTTTACGCAATGTCCGATAACGAATGACCGTACTACATTGATTTCTCAGATTCAAAAATTAGAGAGCAGGGCATTTCTAAAAGACGGTACAGTGATTGGCGAAGGACTTGCAACTGCTGTTGACCGCCTGGACAAAAGCCCGTCAAAAAGTAAAATTATCGTACTGATAACAGATGGTAAAGAGGATGCGCCGGACACAAGGTTGATTGATCCGTTGACAGCATTGGAAATTACCAAATCGAAGCGTATAAAGGTTTATACTATTGGAATGGGGGCTATGCTAATTAACCAACCAGAAATAGCAGGAAATAATCCTCAACAAAAAAATACTATAAGTGATTTTATTGATGAAGAATTGTTACAGAAAATTGCCAGAGAAACCGGGGGACAGTATTTTCGGGCAAGGGATAAGCAGGCTTTAAAAGATATTTACCAGCTAATTGATAAAATGGAAAAATCAACAATCGAAATCACTTTGTTCAAACGGACTGAAGAAAAGTTTATACCGTTTATACTAACTGCATTGGTTTTGCTTTTGCTGGAA
>JANMLJ010000275.1:0-3159 GCA_031372465.1 Chitinophagaceae bacterium
GGGAGGGACAATCGCTTCGTAGCAACTGTAACGGTGGGTTCATACCCAGTAATGCCTTGCTTTGATTTTTCATTGACGACGTAGAAAGCATTATTAATCAAATTCAAAACAACTCTCCCAATATCCTGAGGAATGATATTGTAGTTGCCAATTGACTCATCATACTCCGTTATCATCGTTGCATTGAAGCTTTTATCTTTTGCACGAAGACCATGATACGCTAAGCGTAAATATTCATCTGCTAATGCATTTATATCGGTTTGTTCCTTTTTGCCACTACCTCTACTGGAATGTTGCAACATTCCTTTTACAATAGCATCCGCTCTTTTGCCGTGGTGAATTATTTTTTCTTCGTTGTCGGTAACATCCTTTGCTATTATTTTTACTTCACCATAATTTCCTTTCTCAATTTCTACATTCATCTCAGCAAGCAATTCTTTATTTACTTCAGAAAAATTATTGACAAAGTTTAACGGGTTTTGTATTTCATGGGCAATACCTGCGGTGAGTTCTCCTAACGAAGCCATCTTTTCGGATTGGATGAGTTGGGATTGGGTGAATTTTAAATTAGTAAGGGTTGTTTCTAAAACTGTATTTGCTTTTTGCTTTTGACGGTTGTTGCGGTAAAGAATTAATGCTACAACCATAATGCCACTTAGTAGTGCAATCAAGCCAAGCATATTCATTCTATTTGCATAAGCTGTTTTTTCTTCATCCAGTTTTTTTAAACGAAGCTGTTCATTGAATGAAAATTTTTGATATTCAGTAAGATTTGTTATCCTGGCATTTTTTAAACTGTCATTTAATTTATACGCCAAGCTTTCATATTTGTAGGCATTATCTTTATCATTATTTAAATTATACACATTAGAAAGTGCTTTATATGCCCCCACAAGATCAGCATTAGGTGTGCCAACCAGTAGAGCTGTTTCCATTGCCTTTTTTGCATAAAAAAGGCTTGAGTCTTTATTATTTTGACTAAGGAACAATTCAGAAAGGCTATTGTAGGCTATTGGCAATCCAGCGAGTTCTTTATCTGCCCAAAATATTGCAATTGACTTATGTGCATAAATTATAGTAGAATCAAACATGCCTTTTTGCCCATAAAAGCGTGCAAATAACAAATAAGAAAAGCCAACTCTGTTATAGCCTGCTTTAGCCCCTATTTCTAAGCTTTTTTTGAGAAATAAAAGGGCTGAATCGGGGGACATTATAAAGACAAGCCCTCTGCTGGCAATATATATTACCTTTCCGTTATTGATGGACTCCCCAAGTTTCAATGCCTCCTGTAAATAGGCTTTATATTTTCCAGGTTCTCCCAAACTGACCCATAGGTTTGCCATCATTTGATAGTTCATACCTAAAATAGAAATACGGGCTTCATGACTGTTTTTTGAATTGGAGAATGTCCAGGACCGCCAATTGTCCTTTTCATTTTTTTCATCACCCGCCAGGTTTATGGCTTCTGAATGGTATTCATACGATTTCATCACATTGCCTAAATAGTTTAAGACATACCCTGCCTGACTGTAAGCATCGGCTTGCCATAATTTCATATCCAATTTTTTGGACAGTGCCAATTGCTGTTCATGAAAGTATAATCCGCTGTCCCGCTTAAAATCCTGGTAATAAAAACCCAGGCTGCGGAATGCAGCCAACTTGAGGGTATCATTCTTTTCTGATTGTAAAGAACTTTTCAGGCTATCGGCCTTCTGTGCGGTTACGTATCCCCAGGTGGGGTCTTTTTGTGCCATGGAGAAGGTTGGTAACAGGCAGAGCAGGGATATTTTTAATAATGATTTCATTTTAGTTTCTTGTTTTGTTTGGATGCCGGTAAAAAATTCTCACCTGTTATAACTTTTCTTCCTGTTTTATTTTCTAAAGCAAGTCTTGCATCTTTTGCAATGCGGCCACCTTTCTTTCCGGCTGTTGCATTTTGTTTTAATCCTCTTGCTTCTTCAGTTTCTGCTATTTGTCTTGTTGATAAATCTGCCAGTGCAGTAAATATTAATTCAGCTTCGCTCATGTGGTCACGAAGGTTTTGTGTTTTCAATCCTTTCAGATTTTTATGCTGCTTTACAGATAATCCTGCCCATTCGGTATGAATGATATTTGTCAGGAATGCAAACTCATCATTCTTTTTTACGCCACTTTCTTTCCAGTAATCAGTAAGCTTATTCCGGGTTTCCTGTCCGGTCATTCGTTGCTGTATCCATTTTTCGCTGCGGCCAAGTTTTTGCCAGTTTTCTCTTGCTCTGTCAAGGCTTTGTTCGGGGTCGGCAATTTCTTTCATTCTTTCATAGCCGGTTTTTGCCAACCATTGTTTAAAGGGCTCGGCTTTGGGTGAGGGGATGGATTGAATAAGACGAAGGAGTTGTTCGGTATCGGCTACGTCAGTCAGCCGCATTTTGCCATCTGCGGCTTTCATTTTCAACCCGTGACTGTTTGTCACGGTTTCATTTCCCTCTTTTTTCAGCCTTTCTTTTAATTTTCTCCAATAAGCTAAATGGTCAATACTTTCAGTAAGTATTGCTATCACATCTGAGATAGAAAAATACCATTTCTCTTCTTTCTCATCCCAATGGGTTCTTACTTTCTGCTGTTCAAACAGCTTCAATTCATTTTTCATTGGCACTTGTATTTAATGGTAATTGAATTATAAACTCACTTCCTTCCCCTTCCTTTGTTTCCACTTTTAATTCTCCGCCATGTGCTTTTACAATATCATAACTTAATGATAAACCTAAACCTGTTCCTTGGCCTGTTGGTTTGGTGGTAAAGAAAGGTTGAAATATTTTATCGAGTATTTTTTGGGGAATGCCACCCCCATTGTCAGATACTTTTATTTCAATGGAACCGCCCCCAAGGCCCCCCTGCGCGAACTTCGTTCCTTCCCTTCGCTCCGCTTGGGAACCCGAAGGGAGGGACAATCGCTTCGAAGCAACTTTAACGGTGGGTTCATAACCGGCAATGTTTTGTTTTGATTTTTCATTGACAACGTAGAATGCATTATTAATCAAATTCAAAATCACTCTTCCAATATCCTGTGGAATGATGTTGATGTTACCAATACTTTCATCATAATCCGTTATCATCGTTGCATTAAATGTTTTATCTTTTGCACGAAGTCCATGATAAGCCAATCGTAAATATTCATCG
>JANMLJ010000300.1:0-1909 GCA_031372465.1 Chitinophagaceae bacterium
TGTTACAAGGTACCGGTGCTATTCCTAACGACTTTGATAGCAGCACTACAAGGGTAAATACCCGGAACAGGTTGCTTAGAAATAATTTAATAGACCCGGCAACTAAATTAAATTTATATAACTATGTACTACTCCGTCAATTTGCTTATTTCGGAGAATTTGCCATCAATTACAAAAACCTTGTTTTCCTGAATTATACACATCGGTTTGAACAGGCTTCTACCTTACCGAAGAAAAACAGAAGTTATAATTATCCCGGTGGTAGTTTAAGTATCATCATGAGTGATATATTCCCTGCAATGAAAAAAGGAAGTGTAATCAGTTATTGGAAACTTAGAACCTCACTGGCAGGAACTGCCCGGTTAAATTCACCGTATTCCACTCAATCTGTATTTGTCAACAATTTTGCCAGTGGCGGCGGATTTTCGTACGGATTTGTTAATAATAACCCGGATCTGGCCCCTGAAAAAAATCAGACATTTGAAATGGGATCTGAATTCAGATTATTTAAAAGCAGGCTGAGTGTAGAAGGTACATATTACAATACCTTAAACAAAGGACAGATCATTGAAAATTTCCGGCTTAGTTATGCCACCACATTTGTATTAAATACCCAAAATGTGGCTACTACCCGCAACCAGGGAGTTGAAGTTGCGCTTAGTTATAATATATTGAAGAAAAAATCTTTTAATTGGGATATGCAGGTAAACTTTAACCATATGTGGAATAAGGTGGTCAGCCTGCCTTCTAATATTGCAGAATATTATATTGCCGATACCTGGCTCTATGGTAATGCAAGAGGTGGTATTAAAAATGGAGGCGCTGTTACCTCTATAACATCAGTAAGTTATTTACGCAATACTGCAGGAAAGATTTTGATTAGCCCGACTACTGGTCTTCCATTAACAGACGGAGTGTTTAGCGTTAACGGAGACAGAAATCCTGATTTTACGATTGGTTGGAATAACCAATTCCGCTGGAAGAACTGGAGACTTAGTATGCTTTGGGATATGAAAGTGGGCGGCGATATCTTTAATGGTACCAATTTATTCCTGACAATAGCAGGCCGTAGTAAATTAACAGAAGACAGGTTTAAACCCCGTGTTGTAGATGGCGTATTAAATGATGGATTACAAAATACCTCTACTCCTACTATTAATACAATTGCTGTTATTCCTGCATATAACGAGGCCTATTATTTTAATCAGCCGGAAGAAGCATTTATTGAAAAAAATGTACACTGGTTCCGGATGAGGGACTTATCATTGAGCTATACATTTAAACAAAATTTTATTAAAGGTGTAAAAAGTATGGGTTTCTTTGTTACCGTTAATGACCTGGTATTACTGACCAATTATAGTGGTGCAGATCCTGCAGTAAACGGAAATACTGCCAGTGGCCGTGGTGTAGGTGGATTTGGTTTTGATTACGGAACATTGCCTGCACCAATCAGTGTTAACCTGGGAATCAGAACCTCTTTTTAATCTTTTAAAAAAATAAATAATGAAAAAGATTTTATACAGTACATGTACAATAGTATCAGCAGGAATTATGCTTTTGATCAGTTCCTGTACAAAACAAATAGATGAGGCCTATGTCAATCCAAATGCGGATGTAAGAGTTCCTATTGAAACCCTGCTGCCCGGAATTATTGGAAATTTTGTTGGTAGCTCCGCCGCCGCAGGCAGTGCATATGGTGTTGCAAATGATGGATTATATATCGGCCGCTACATACAATTTTGGGCTACCAACACAACAGGCAGCCAATATGACCAGATGGGTGGAGCCACTGGTGCAAGTGATGTGCTAGGCTCTGTTTGGGCCATGCATTATTATGGAATGGGTGGTAATCTTAATAAAATGGTAGAATGGGGAACAGAAGAAAAAAAATGGGACTATGTGGGTGTTG
>JANMLJ010000335.1:0-4841 GCA_031372465.1 Chitinophagaceae bacterium
ATGACTTCTTTTGTAGTCACCCGGCAATCAGACCGGATGGGTTACCGGTTAAATAATATACCAATGCATCGTCTTACGTCTGCAGAAGTAATATCATCTGCTGTAAGTTTTGGTACTATCCAGCTACTACCGGATGGTGGCCTTATTGTATTAATGGCCGATCACCAGACTACCGGTGGTTATCCAAGAGTTGGTCATGTAATTTCAGCCCATCATTCACGGTTAGCACAGTTAAAAGCCGGAGATAAAATTAATTTCTTACTCACCGATCTGCAAACAGCAGAGAATTTATTGATAAAACAGCATCAACATTTGCTGCAACTGCAAAATGCATGTACATTCAGATTACAGGAATATTTTAAAAAGTGAACCCTGACAAAAAAAATAATTCCGGTATGCAAGCGTCTTCGAAAATATTTTCCGAAAGGAGAGCCTGGAGGGGGTTAGATATTAATAGTGATATGGGTGAAGGAACCGGCAATGATGACCTCCTCCTTCCTTTTATTAGTTCAGCTAATATTGCCTGCGGTTATCATGCTGGTGATGCAACCACTATGTGGCAGACGGTTGAATCAGCCATCAAACATAATGTGGCTATAGGAGCACATATTTCTTTTCATGACAGAAATAATTTTGGAAGAAGTGAAATGCAATGGAACGGGGAAGAAATTTATGAGCTGGTTTCTCAACAATTAATCATTCTGCAAGAGATCACTTCTTCGCTGGACACAAAAATGCAGCATGTAAAACCGCACGGAGCCTTATATAATATGTCGGCCAGAGATGCGACGCTGGCAAAAATTATTGCTAAAGCAGTAAAAGATTTTGACAACCAGCTTATTTTATTCGGACTCACTGGCAGCCATTCCATCAGCGAAGCAAAAGAAATTGGTTTACAAACTGCTTGTGAAGTTTTTGCTGACCGTACTTACCAGGATGATGGTTCATTGACTCCCCGTTCCCAGCCTGATGCATTGATAGAAGAAACAGATAAAGTAATAGCACAGGTTATTGAAATGATAGAAAATGGAACAGTAACATCTATCAACGGTAAAACTATTCCCATCATTGCTGAAACGATTTGTATTCATGGTGATGGAAAGAATGCGGTCAATTTTGCCAGGGCAATTCATGCAGCAATAACAGCTTTATGAAAAAAAACTCTGCTATACTTGGTGCCGCTTTTCTCATGGCAACTTCTGCAATCGGGCCGGGATTTCTCACACAAACTTCCTTATTTACTGAACGACTCCTTACCAGTTTTGGCTTTGTCATTCTCATTTCTATATTGCTCGATATTGGTGCGCAGCTAAATATCTGGAGAATAGTAACCGTGAGCGAAAACAGGGCACAGGATATTGCCAACAAACTATTACCCGGACTTGGCTTTTTTCTGGCTGCCTTAATTGCTTTTGGAGGATTAGTGTTCAACATTGGCAATATTGCCGGTTGTGGATTAGGGTTAAATGTATTAACAGGAATAGATAGCAGGATGGGCGCTATCATTAGTTGTGTAATAGCACTTGGCATTTTCTGGTACAAAGAAGCCGGTAAACTTATTGACAACTTTACAAAAGTTCTCGGGCTTATTATGATTGCCCTGACTGTATATATTGCTTTTTCCTCTCACCCTCCTCTCGGAGAAGCATTGTACAGGACTATCTGGCCAACAACCATTGATGTAACTACAATTGTTATACTAGTTGGCGGTACAGTTGGGGGATACATTTCATTTGCAGGGGCACATCGTTTACTGGATGCCGGTATAAAAGGGCCGCAGCATATTCAGCAGGTAACAAGAAGTTCAATAACGGGTATTCTTATTACTTCGATTATGCGGTTCCTATTATTTTTTGCTGCATTGGGCATTGTATCGCAGGGGATAAAATTAGCCGCCAGTAATCCTGCCGCCACAGTATTTCAGGCGGCTGCAGGTGAGCTGGGGTATAAATTTTTTGGCGTGGTAATATGGAGTGCAGCCATTACATCCGTAGTTGGTGCTTCATTTACTTCTGTTTCTTTCTGGAAAACCTTAGTACCAGCTATTAAAAAGAAGGAGAAAATAGTTGTCAGCTTATTCATCATACTTTCTACTATTATTTTTGTGGCAGCAGGTAATCCAATAAAATTATTATTACTCGCCGGAGCTGTTAATGGACTTATTCTTCCCGTTGCATTGGCAGTAATACTTATTGCCGCCAATAAAACAACTATTGTTCAGCAATACAAACATCCAATACTATTACAGGTTGCCGGCTGGCTGGTAGTAGCAGCTATGACCTGGATGGGTGCTGTCACTATTCAGCAGAATTTAGGAAGACTTTGAGAAGGCGAAAGTGGTTTGTATTTCGTTTAATTATTAACGTTATATATTTTATTCTCCAACAAAAGGCATATCAATGGAGTAAATGCCCGATGAGTTAAGATCAGGCTTCCACCAATTTAAAAAGCCTCCCAATAGAAATTGGGAAGCTTTTTTTGTCATCCATCCTAGTTATACGTCCAATTAGCCGTTTAATATTTTTGATTGAAGCAAATAGCTTTTCATCGGATAATATATGAAAAGGCAGGTGCCATTTTTTATAGTGGTAATAATATTGGTTGATTCGTTTTGCGGTACAGCCGGACAACCCCAGCTACGACCCATAGCTATTCCGGCATTTGCCCGTGCTCTATCTACGTAGGCAGCTCCATGTATTACAATACTACGTTCAAGCGCCTTGTCATTAAATCCCGGATCTACACCCAATACTCTTAATGAAAGTCCATGTGCTCCGATATATGTACCTGATGTTAAATAAAAACCCAAACTGCTTTGTAATGATTCCGGGTTGTTAGAAAATTGAGTGGCATATTCAGTACCAGAATTTTTTCCGTGGGCAACGTATGTATTAGTGACTAGTTTATATTTGACCATATCAATTATGTATAAACGCTTTTGCTTCGATGACTGGCTAAAATCACAAATGGTTAAATAATTACTACGACTTATCTTTTTAGTATTCAACAAATGCTGATAACCCTTCCAGGCATAATCAAAAGCCTCTTCTGACAAACCATACTGTTGCAGGTTGACAGTAGTATATACAACGGAAGCCACATCATCAATAAAGGATAAATCAGTATGGGTTGAAGGAAAATCTGCGACAGCATGATTAGTGCTGGTCACATTTTTTTCAGTTGGGATTATGGTAAATGAAGTACACATAAATCCCAGGATTAGTGGAATAAGTAGTTTTCTCAAGTAGGGTATGGTTTTCTCCGGCGTAATCTCTTTTCAGTTTTTACACCAGTGGATTGGATTATGAAACGCAATTGAATGCAAAATATTATCTTATTAGTAGAAATAATATGAATAAATACCTGTTTTTTAACCAGTTGCGAAGATTTACGTATGCTGGCAAATAAGAGTACGGAGGATATCTACGTAAAGACCCGAAAACCTTTTACCTATATTATATGTATATAGTGGGATAGCTGTCTGTAAAATGTAACTTTAATTAATGAAATTTCTTCTTAGCCTTTTTCTGTTATTAGCAGTAGCTTTTTCCGGGTATTCCCAGTCAGACAGCACTACTATTCCCGTCAGGCTAAGTTATTTTGAAGCTGGCACGGGTGCAGGTAGTACAACACTCCGGTGGAAGACTGTATGTTTTTTAGAATTCGCCAATTTTGAAATTCAAAAATCAACAGATGGGACTAATTATCAGTTGATCAACAGCTTTACAGCAGACAAACTTCGTTGTCAGCAACCTTTTGATTTTACCGATAATACTAATGGAGCTGCCTCCAGAATATTTTACCGGATTAATGTGAAGGATATTGACGGGAAAGCCTACCAGTCAAAAATAGTTTCCGTCTTTACTGCAGGTAAGGGTTTTGCTATTAACAGTTTTTCACCAACAATAATTAATTCCAACGCCACGATTAGTATCTCTTCAGCAGCTAATGAAATAATTCAATTGTCCGTTATAAATTTTCAGGGCATTGTTTCAAAAAAACAGACAATTGCTGTAAGCAAAGGAGCTGGTACTTACCAGGTTTCTATGAATGGCTTGCCTGCAGGTAAATACCTGGCAGTATTTCAAACCCAACAAGGAGCAAGAAATAGTATCCGTTTTATTAAGCAATAAGAGGTATTGACTTTAGTTTTCCATTATCTTATTAATCTCCCGCTGCTTCGTAATAAACTCGCTTGAATAAATTTTTAGCAGGAGCATAAACAAAGAAATTAACAGCGGCCCGAATATCAAACCAATAAACCCGAATATACTCAACCCGATAATAACACCAAAGACTGTCGTCAACGGGTGTACATTACCTATTTTTTTTAATAACGTAAAGCGAAGCACATTGTCTATGGTGCCAATGATGCCAAAACCAAAGCCCAGCATAGCCAGACCTTTTCCTGTCTGGTCATTGGCAAATAGGATAATAGCCAGCGGTATATAAGCCATCGCAGCCCCTATTACCGGTAACATACCAGCGATGCAGGTAACGCCAAACCAGAAAAAGGGTTCATTTACACCAATAATTAAATAACCTACCAGCCCAACGAGACCTTGTGCAAATGCAATCAGGGGAATACCGATGGCATTCGACATCACCATCATATGTATTTCTTTTCCCAACCGGTTAACATTGCTATCTGTAAGCGGTACATGTTCATACAAGGCATTTTCCATATATCTTCCATTCACGAGCATAAAGTAGAGAATAAAATACATAAAGAAGATAGTAGTAAGCGTATTGAATGTAGCTCCCAATATTCCAGGAAGACTTTTGGCAATTGATTTACCCAGGTTATTTATGTTTTCATCGCTGGCAAGTGTAATATTAAA
>JANMLJ010000337.1:0-1828 GCA_031372465.1 Chitinophagaceae bacterium
CAGCCATATCATGAAGTAGGGTCTTGCACCCCTCAATACAAAACCAATAAAGACTTTTAAAACACTCGGAGTCATTGTGCGCTGGCCGGAAAAAAGGCGGAGCATTCTTTTTTCCTTGATTTTTTGTTTCTTTTGCATCAAGTGGCTGTTGCACAACTCACATGTGTGGATATTTAGTCTAATCTTTCTTTTGAATTATTTTTATTTTAGGATATGCAAGGGAAAAAACAATTTCAGGAGAAACTATTTCTCAGTTTTCAGCTTTCGGATCATGTTCCGGAGGATAATTTTTATCGTCGACTTAAGGATCTGTTAGATTTCAATTTTTTATACAAGCGCACTTCTGTTTATTATGGAAAGGAAGGACAAAAAAGTTTGGATCCTTTAGTGTTCATGAAGCTGATGCTAGTTGGATATCTTGAAAACTTAAATAGTGACAGACGTATAATCAGTACCGCTAAACTTCGACTGGATATTCTATATTTTATTGGATATAATCTGGATGAGGAGCTTCCCTGGCATAGTACCCTAAGCAGGACACGTCAATTGTACGGACAGGAAGTGTTTACCGAAGTATTCCGGGCTGTATTAAAACAATGCATAGATAAGGGAATGGTGGCAGGCAGAAGGCAAGCGGTGGATGGTGTGTATGTGAAAGCCAATGCCTCTTTGGATAGCATGATTGAACGGGAGATTCTCACCGATGCAGTTAACTTCAGTGAAGAATTGGATGCAAATCAGGAAGAAGCAAATGTTCTTGTAGTCGACATTAAAAAAAATCGTCCCCGAGAATATAATGAGCTTGCACCAAAGAAGAACCCCACAAATAAGACACATTTTAGCCCGTCGGATCCAGATGCGAAGATGTCTGTTAAACCAGGCAAAGTCACAGCGCTCAACTACCTAGGAGAAGTAAGTGTTGATACAGCTTCACATGTAATTACTCACATACAGGCTTTTGAAGCCACTCAACGGGATTCTCAATGTCTGCCTTCCGTGATTGAAAACTTAGTAGAGACGCTGAACCAAAATGGCATCCAGGTGGAGGAAATTGTGGCCGATAAAGGGTTCAGCAGCGGGGAAGCTCTCAAAGCGTTAGAAAAAAACAACATTACGGGTTACATTCCCAACAGAGGTCAGTTCGTGTTTGAAAAACCAGGGTTTATTTATAACAGGGAAGAAGATCACTATACCTGTCTGAACAATAAAATAATAGTTTATAAAGGGACATATGAAACGCTGCCGGGGATCTATAATAAAGAGTATAGAATAAGCAGAAAAGAATGTAAACGATGTCCTATAAAAGATCAGTGTAGTGGCTACAAAAACAAAGCGACTGTACTAAGAGACACTATTGATAGGCCTTTTTATGAAAAAATGCACATAAGAATGCAAACCAAAAAGGCGAGAGTATTAATGAAAAAGCGTCAGGCAACTGTTGAGCCCGTTATTGGCACGCTAGTCAATTATCTTGGAATGAAAAAAGTAAATACTAAAGGCCTTCAACAAGCTAACAAATGCATGACTTTGTCCGCTGTGGCATATAACATTAAAAAGCTATTAAAACATAAAACGATTCTAGTACAAAGCAAAGCACAAGTGCTTAGAAAATACATCGCAAAAGGCCTTTCATACTTATTACACTGTCTTACACCCAAAATAATCATGTTTACACAAAACGGCGGCTAGCCGACAACGATGTGCTCTAAAATCACAAAACTCTATCTAAAAATAAGTTGCGCAACAGCCACTCTTAGCAAAAAGTAATCGCATTCTCCAGTAAATAGTCAATTTAAACCGTAGCTGATTTTCCTGCTCCAAATAATAG
>JANMLJ010000341.1:0-4454 GCA_031372465.1 Chitinophagaceae bacterium
GGCGGAACGGGTTTGGTCGGCAAAGCACTAGGACAGGCATTACTGAAAAAAGGTTACCAGGTTATCATCCTTTCGAGGAATGCAGATAAATCTTCAACTATTGCTGGTCTTTCTTATGCGCAGTGGAATGTTGAAGCGCAAACAATCGACAGACAGGCTATCGAAAAAGCAGATTATGTTATTCATTTGGCGGGCGCTGGAGTAGCAGATAAGCGATGGACAAAAAAGCGGAAACAGGAAATAGTAGATAGCCGGGTGAAGAGCAGTCAACTGATAATTGATAGTTTAAAAACAATTCCCAATAAAGTTCAGGCGGTAGTGAGCGCCTCAGCAATTGGCTGGTATGGGCCAGACGACTTCACCCCTGGTAAGTCAACAAAATTTATTGAATCTGATCCCGCAGCCAATGATTTTTTAGGAATAACCTGTAAACTATGGGAAGAAAGTATAGAACCTGTCATTAACCAAGGCATTCGGTTAGTGAAGTTGCGCATTGGTATTGTATTAAGTAAAGATGGCGGCGCTTTAAAAGAATTTATCAAGCCGCTCAAATTTGGGGTTGCTGCTATTCTGGGAAACGGAAAACAAATTATCAGTTGGATACATATTGACGACCTGGTAAGCCTATTTGTTTTTGCGATGGAAAATGAAAATATGAAGGGTAGTTATAATGCGGTGGCTCCCTTCCCGGTTTCAAATAAAGAATTAACCCTGCAATTGGCAAGAAGCAGGAATAAATTTTTTATTCCCGTTCATGTTCCTGCCTTTCTTTTGAAAATGATAATTGGTGAAATGAGTATTGAAGTGTTGAAAAGTACCAGTGTAAGTAATGATAAAATCAATAAAGAGGGATTTGAGTTTCAATTCCCTGACATTAGATATGCACTTAAAAACCCTCCTGATTAAAAAAAAATTTCAAAAAATAAAAAATCATAAATTTACTATTTTCGGCTAGAAATGGATAAATTGCTTTTAAATGCCTATTATACTTATGCATTCACCGATCCGGAAGCCTGCCGGATCATCAAAAACAAACCCAACATTTTCCGGCCTGATATTATGAAAAAAAAATTATTGATAACAAAAGAGATCATTGGTTCTGTTCTGTATTATCGGAAAAAAAGGAAAGAGATTTAATTTTTTCACTGATTTAAATCTCTCCAAATAAAATTGTAACTAATTACCTATAGAAATAAATATTGACGTGTTGAGAAGTGCTACAGTTAACAGTTCTAAAATAAAGCAGGCAGGGTTTCATTCTATGTTTGGCAGCATTTCGTTTGCTTTGGAGAAGTTAAACCGAATTTCATCAGAATTACAGCAGGCTAAGGCTTGATTCTTACAGTACTATTTTCTATTTTACCCCCGAATAGAAAAACTCATGAAGCTATCAGAAAGACTTGGCGACTATTTAATATCCGCAGGACTTAGTCTTCTGCTGGTTATTGCCTGTCATCAACCCAATGATTCCAACAACGAAGTCTCATCTGCAGTTTCCATAAAAGATACCGTTACAATCAATACCCTGTTAAGGAAAGCCAGGACATTTAATCAGACCAATTTTGATTCCATGCGTTGGTATGCTAAAGAAGCACTGGCTATGGCTGAATTGATTCAGTGGGGAGAAGGGATCGCTAAAGCTGAGGCGGTAGAATGCAATTATCAACGAAGGAAAGGCAACTATGCCGGTGCTATTTCTATAGGATTAAAAGTGTTGAAAAGATACGATTCACTGGGACTATGGAAAGACGAGATAGGGTTGAAGAATTATCTCGCGGATATTTATAAAGAAATGGGAGGAGAAAAAGCAATTGTGGAGTATTTAAGAAAGGGACTGGAGTTATCAAAACAAGGGCAAGAGCTTGCAGAAAGAAAAAATTATATACCGGGTATAGTTACCAGTCTGAACCAGCAGGGCATTACACTTCGCGATCTTTCAGGGATCGCCAACCGGTCAGACCTGATGGATAGCGCTTTTGTATTGTATCAACAAGGAATTAAGATCATTGAGCAAACCGGGGAAGGCAAAGATGACCTGGGAAAATTTTATAACAATATAGCGCAGGTGTATAATGAGCATTTTAAGGATTACCCTATGGCGCTTTCTTTTTTGAAAAAGGCCATTGCATTTAATACGGGCAGGAACAATCAAAACAGCCTTACGTATAATTATGATGTCACTTCCTATGTGTACCAGAACATGGGAAATTTTGACAGCGCCAATCACTATGGCCACAAGATGCTTGGCTTAAGCAAAAAGTTAAAAGCTCCCTATCGAATGGTCAATGCTTTCCTGGTGTTGACGAATGCGAATAAGAAAGCAAATCGTAACGACTCAGCACTTTACTACTATGAGCAAAGCGTTGCGCTGGCTGATTCCATGAATAACCTGGAAAGATCCGGGCAGATCACAGAAATGCAAACTAAATATGAAACAGAGAAGAAAGAAGTTGAAATTGCCAGTTTGAATTCGGTGAATAAAATAAGAAGCCAGCGGCTATGGATTGCCGGAGGTATTGTGGCTTTATTTGCGATAGCGGTATTGATTTCTGTGATGCAAAACCGCAGGCTGCAAAAACAAAAAAAACAGATTACCGCCCAATCGGACCGTTTAAAGTGGATGATGAAAGAATTACATCACCGGGTGAAAAATAATCTGCAAATTGTATCCAGCCTGCTGAACCTGCAAACCTACCGGCTAAAGGATGAAGAAAGCATATCAGCTATAAAGGAAAGCCAGTTGAGAGTACAGGCAATGTCCCTTATTCATCAGCGATTATACCAGGTGGATGATGTTTCGAAGGTGAATTTTAAATTATACCTGGATGACCTGGTAGATACCCTGATGCGGTCATTTGGTTTTAACAGCACCGATTTTGATCTTCAGATACATGTCGAAAAAGAATTTCTCGATGTTGATATGGTGATGCCGATGGGATTATTGGTAAATGAAATACTCACTAACTCATTTAAATATGCTTATAAGCAAGTGAAACATCCCTCTTTGCATATCAGCCTGGTATCCGGTAATCAGCAATTACATTTGGATATAAAGGATAATGGTCCGGGATTGAACAGGGATGCCGCAGAACCGTCAAAATCAGGATTCGGTAAAAAGCTCATTGATGCACTGTCGAAACAATTAAAAGCAATTTATTCAGTGGATAACGAACATGGAACAGCCTATCATTTCAATATCCCCCAGCAGGAAGAAAAAGCAGCCTAGCCATGAATGATAAAATCCATATCATGATTGTGGAAGATGAATCTATTGTAGCCATGGACCTGGCTACAGGACTTGAACAGGACGGGTACATCGTGACAGGCATTGCGGATAATTATACAGACGCGGTCAGCTTATTCAGCGCTGGACAAGTCGATATATTACTGATGGATATACATATCCAGGGTGATAAGGATGGTGTGGATACAGCAGAAGCATTGATGAAAATTAACCTCGTACCATTAATTTATCTCACCGCGTTTACCGATCCCGTTACGATTGAAAGAGTAAAGCATACTAATCCGGCTGCCTTTCTTACCAAGCCTTACACTCTTCAAAATGTCCGTATTGCTATAGATCTGGCACTTCATAATTTTGCTGAAACAAAAACGCATACCGGGAAGGCGAGGGTATTACCAATGCACTCTACAACTGGTAAGCGCAACGAAAAGGAACTGTTCCTCCAGCTTAGAGAATACATATTTATTAAACAGAATTACCGTTTTGTGAAGTTCAGGTTGTCAGAGATATTATTTGCTGAAGCTGATAATAACTATGTTAATATACATACACAAGGCCAGAAATACGCATTACGACTTTCTTTGTCCGACCTCCTCGAGCGACTCCAGTTTTCACGATTGATAAGGATTCACCGGTCCTACGCCGTTAATCTTGATGCCATCAACTCTTTTGATGATCAGCTGATAAAGATTGGCAACCACGAAATCCCCATCGGCCGTAATTACCGCCAGGAATTTATGGACCATTTTGACCTGCGATGATCTCCACGGTTTCAGCGCTTACATACAATTTTCCGCTATTCACATACAAGCTTGATTTTTAGGGTTAGGGGCGTAGTAGTTTAGAAGGAACAAATTACTTCGTTATGAATAAGCTCCTGATTCAATTAATATGCGGACTATTCTTTAATGTAATAGCTCATTCGCAACAACTAAGCCCTTCATTGATAGCTGCGGCCGGGGGAATCAGTAAGTCCCAGGGTATTACGCTCGAATGGACCCTTGGAGAGATTGCTATTGAAAGCGTTGCGACCTCCGACCGCTTATACACCCAGGGATTTCATCAGCCGGTATTGATAGCCAGGAACTTTTATATCAATACAATGCAATTGCTGACAGGTTACCGGGTAACGGTGGCGCCTAACCCGGTTCAGTCGGTACTTACTGCTACTATTTCTTCACCCCTTGAGGAGAAAATTTTTCTAACGCTA
>JANMLJ010000359.1:0-10054 GCA_031372465.1 Chitinophagaceae bacterium
GCTGTTTTCAGGTCAATGGTATTATCGGTTTTCTGAACACTGATAAATTCGAGTGAAGGCGATAGTAAAGATGATTCTTCTTTAACTATTGTATCGGCTTTTTGAATGCTGTCGGTTTGGGCAAACAGGTGGCCGGTAATCAATAGTGAAATACTAAAAACAGCGGTAAAAAGAAATTTTTTAAAGACTGGTATGGTTACATCTTGTTTCATAAACTATTTTTTAAGCTGGAGCTATTTCGGTTTTCTCTTCATGTTCGGCAGCACTAACGACTGCTTTTTCTTTACCTGCGAATTCTGATATTGGAATTATCGTAATAAATTTTGATACGATAGTAAAGAACAAAAAGAAAGTGGCAATACCGGCGAATGTCAGGGCCCACTCTACCCAGGTGGCTGAATATTTTACATACTCCATTCTTGTATCCTGCACGGGTAATAACGGTGTTTCCAATGTTGGTACTATTATCAGGTATCGTTTAACCCAGAGCGCTATAACCATAAAAAAGGAGGCAATGGCAATAAGATTAGGCGTTCTTGTTTTTGGAATAGCTACGATAGCGATAGGGAGAATAATCCCGGCTAGATTAGCAAAGAGGAACCACCAACCGTATTTTGCAGGGTTGAATAATTTTTCAATCACTTCTGCATTCCATTTTTCTGAACCAAACCAATCGGTCAGGTATTCTGAAAAGGTGAAGTATCCATAAGCGGCACCAAGTACCATCATGATATAACCGAGATAAATAAAATGCTTATCTGTTATAAGACTTTCCAGTTTATACATTTTTCGATACACCCACATGGCCATTATTAAAACGCCTGTACCAGAATAAATAGCGGCCAGCACAAAGTAAGGACCAAAGATGGTGCTATGCCAGCCCGGACGCAACGTCATCCCGAAAATCCAGGAAAGTACAGAGTGCACAATAATGGCTAGCGGGATAATTATAATTGCCATCAGGTTGGTAGAAATCCGGATATGTCTTTTTTGACCATGCGTACCTCGATAACCAATCGCTAATATTTTATATACCTTTTGTTTCCATTTGGGAATATTCAATTTAGCATCCCGGTAAATAGCAAAGTCTTTTATTAATGCCAGATAAAGAAATATTAAGCTGCCGGCAAAATAAGTACCGATTGCAAATACGTCCCAGGTAATAGGTGACTGAAGCCTTGGATACAGGAAAAGGTGATGAAGCCGGTCTAAACGACCAACACACAATAAAATATAAATAGGGCCGATTATTGTAGAAATGACTGTTATCATTTCGGCAATACGGATAATGGGCTTACGCCATTCCACTTTCAATATATGAAGTATACCGGAGATAACAGCGCCTGCATAACTGATTCCAATAAAAAAAATAAAGTTGGCGATATAAAGCCCCCATACCACATTATCTCTCATGCCTGTTACCTTATGGCCCTTATCAATTTGTAAATACAAAGCATACCAACCTACCAATATCCACAATAGAAAAAAGATAGTCCACCCCCAGGTTTTTTTACCATAGGTTTCAATGGTGTGCCGTTGTTTATCAAAGATCTCCTGTTGATATTTATTGAGTTCCATAATAATTAGTATTCTTTATTAATTGAATAGCACCGATCAGTATTATTATTTCTTTTCCGTTTTAAAATCTTCCATCACATCCTTAAATCGTTCTTTCAGTTTATCAGAAAGATTTTCATAACCTCTTTCTACCGGGAACTGCCTGTCTTTTGGAGGCAGATAATAAACTCTTGGTTTTGTTCCCAGTTCTTCCTGAAAACGGTAGGCAGCGCGGTCTTTTATTAACTGACTAAAACTGACTGTTTCGTCACCGTTAGTAACAGTATCTTCATTTTCATCACCAAAATAAAATACACCATTGGGACATGCTTCTACACATGGTGGAAGAAGACCTTCTCTTGATCTATCCGGACAGAAGTCGCATTTTTCAACCGTTCCCACTTTAGCAGGAATTCCGGTTTCTGCAGAGTATGGCTGGCCAATAATATCCATAGGTATCTCCGGTTCATCCCAGTTAAATACCCGGGTAGAATAAGGGCAGGCGGCCATACAAAATTTACAGCCAATACATCGTTCATTATCTATTAAAACCAAACCATCCTGTCTCTTAAAAGTGGCATTTACCGGGCATACTTTTACGCAAGGCGGGTTATCGCAATGGAAACACTGTTTGGGAAACCAGTAAGGTGCGGCTTTATCACTATCCTTCATTAATTTAACGGTAAGCCACTCAGTTTCTTCGGGTCTGTAATGCCATTTTTGACAGGCACTAACACATTTTCGGGCATTCTTGCAACGGGAAAGATCAACAACCATTACAAATTTCTTACCGGCGATTCCCTGTCTTTCTTCCAACTTGGAAATGATGGACATATGTTCCTGGTGGTTCAGGTATGCTGAGTCAATTTCAACAATTTCTCCATCTGGAGAAAGCAGTTTTACTTTTTGTGAAACAGCAGCCTTTTTGGAAGAGCAGGAACAGGCTAAACTACCGCAGGCAGTAGCTGCAATAGTTACTACCGCAGCAGTTTTTAGAAAATCCCGGCGACCTTTGTCATTTATTTCTTCTTCTTGTTTCATTGTTGTCGGTTTAAAAAAAGGGGATTATAAATCAGCTTTTTTCTTTACTTGGATTTTTCATCCAATCAAATATTTCTTTATTGGTAGCTTTTTGTTTTTTAACTATTTCATCCAGAACAGCTTTACTTACTTCCACCAATTTTCCTTCAGCGGTAAGCATTTTTACCATTTCTGGTTTGTCCTGGTTGATAGCAGAGCTGTTATCATTTCCGGATAACAAAAAAGAGAGGAACCCTCTGCGGTTTCTGTCTTTATGTTTGTTGTTTCCCATGTTGGTCTCCTTTTGCAGAATGAATAATAAGTAGAAAGTTAATAGGCTAAAGTAATCAGGATGTGTTTTTAGGAGAATGATGAAAGAGTAAGGGCAATGTGATTATTATCACAAAAGCCGATGACCTGCATCAAGCAATAATAGAAGCAGATATAAACTTAGTTTACAGTAGTTTATACTAAGATTGAATTAAATCAACTTATTTTTTCTTTCTTTTATAAAGTAATAATATCAAAAGAGGAGTTATAGTAAGTTCAAGGATCATTGCACAGAACAGGCAAAGACTGATCAATAAACCGATATAAAAAGTACCTCCGAAACTTGAGGACAGCAGCGTCATAAAACCAGATAACAAAACAAGAGTAGTTATAATAATAGCTTTTCCGGTAGATAAATAGGTTCGCTTAACAGCATACGGGAGTGAAATACCCCTGGATAACTCAAGCCTGAGCCTGCTCAGGAAATGAATAGTATCATCCACTGCCAGACCAAGCGCAATGGCAAAAATTACCGATGTATCTGCTTTTAAATTGATACCCATGATACCCATTATCCCTGCCATAAAAATGAGGGGGACAACGTTCGGAATTAATACAATTAACATGATAACCCAGTTTCTTAACAGAAATAAAGCAATCAGGCAGATGATCAATGCATCAAAGAGTATTCCGGAAAAAAGATTTTGTGTCAAAGAATAGGTGATCTTATCCAGTAAAAGTGCAGAGCCGGTTAGCTGGTAGGAAAAACTATAATCTGATTTTTTTCTTGCAAAAAAATCATCTATTTTTTTCATTAGTGGTTTAAATTCTTTCACACTCAGGTTGGGTAGCCGCCCGCTGATACGTATCCTGCTGCCATCCATGATGATATAATGCTCCATTTCATCGGCAAATTCAGTTTGCGTTATTCCTTCATAATAACGGTTGACAGCCTGTTGTGATTTTGGTAAAAGAAAATGGGCATTGTCACCTCCATTAAAAGCTTTGTTGGCTCCCCGGAGTAAGGAAAGAGGAGAAATAATATAGCCGATACCACAACTGTCTTTTAAGAAGGATTCAACTTCTTCCACCTGTTTCATTTTCTCCAGTTCAAAAAAAGAGGTTTTTTTATCATTGACAGTAAGGGCCAATTCAAATGGCCGGGTGCCTGCAAAATCTTTTTCCATAAACCGGTAATCATCAAGCATGGGATTTTTTTTAGGTATTTCCTGTAACAAGCTGGAGTTTATTTCTATTTTAGTTGAATAGTAAATGGATATTCCGGTTAGTATTGTCAATAAACTGAAAACAATTATTTTATTTTTTAAGATGGTTCTGAAAGAAAAAGCAAGGAAAGTGTTCCAGCGGTGGTCAGCACTTTTTTCATGCACTATTTCAGGTACCGGTGAGATGGAATAAAAAGCATAGAGGGCAATCATCGTTATACCAAATCCCAACATAATACCAATGGCAGCAAAGAATCCAAAATTTCTGATAGGAATAATATTGGTAATGCCCAGGGTAATAAAACCGATAGCTATGGTACAACACGTAAAGAATGTGGCGAGCCCTATTTCCTTATATGTTTTATCCAGCGCCTCTTTTTTGGAAAGACCAGCTCTTAGTTGTTCAATATAATGTGTAGAAATATGTATGATATCAGACATACAGATAGCCGCCAGTATGGGGGGTAACAGACTTGAAATTATATCCAGTGAATGACCTGTTATTGAGATTAATGAAAGCGTCCAGATAATTGAAATTACTATGACCACTAAAGGAAGAATAATCGTCTTAATGGATTTAAACAACAGGTAAAGTGCAATACAGATCAATGAAAGAGATAGTAACAGATATTTTTTAAGATTCTTTTCAATCTCTTTGACATAAATCCTTTCTACCCGGATTTTAGCGGTAAGATGTTTTTCATCAAAACCAAGCGCATTCATTTTTTGCTGAATACTGTTGAGTATTTTATCTTTTTCATCATTGGTTAAATATTGTTTGTTAAAGGCAGCAATCGCAATTGATTTACCATCCTTCGAAATTAGCAGATCCCGGTATTCGGCTGATTGAAACAGATAAGCAGAGTCTGCAGCATATAATGCAGGGTTATTAATATGGATCAGTGGCCTTGCATTAACTTCTTCTTTTTGAAAATATATAAGATTGGAACTTGTAAGTGAATAGGTCTTTATAATATTATCTAACCGGGAGATAAACCTGGAAAGGCTATCTGTTTTTACCAGGAAATCTTTATTGAAAATGCCGGTATTATTTTTCAGACCGATGAAAATAAACTCGTCATCGATTTCTGAGTTAAATTGATACTGAAATTCCTGGAAAAAAGCCAGTTCGGGATCGCCGGCCGGGAAAAGTTTTTCAATATTAAATTCAAACTTTAATGAACGAAGCGGGATAAAGCTTATAAGGGTAAGCAGCAGGATAATAAAAATACCAATCCGGCTTTTATTTGCGTTCATTATTCCGGTTATTTTCTTTGGTTTGAATGTAGGGAAATAATTCTAGAAAAGATCTCCTTTTATCATCATGTTCTTTGTTTGCCTCAGTGATTCCATTGCTTTTTCATGTTCCTCCACCGGAACCAGGTAACTGATTGCTTTTTCAGCAAATTTATTACAGTAGTTACATTCGTTGCAATCTCTCTGGCAATGCCCTTGATGAAAGAAATCCAGGAAGCCGTTTAATTTTTTATTATCAATATACAGGTCAAAGCTTTCATTGAATGCCTTGTCTTTTCTAAGTGTATTCAGTTGGTTAACCAGCTTATGGGCTTTAAAAAGATTGATTTTAGAAGGCTGCAACAGATATTTTAAACCTTTCCAGTAATATTTGTCTTTATTATAAATGATATACTTGGAAAGTCCGTGGATGAGATCCATCATGTTTCCATCATAAGATCTTTCTGTATAGGCTTTAACAATCCGGGCCAATGCATCTGTTGTCATGCTTCTTTCTACCAGTTTTATATTATCCACACCTGCTTCTTCGTAGTAATGAATATCTTCCGGTCTGATAAAGGCAGATTTTAAAATTTCCACCGGGTTTGATAATAACTTTTCTGCGCAGGAAAAAAGATAATAATCAAAACTGAAATTATTATTTACATGATTTTTTTGTGAAGCATGTGCATTATAGTTGGCATGAAGGGTAACCATCGGACATTTGTTCATGCACATCAGGTTAGCAATCGTCTGAATTTTGCAGGTAGTTTTCTCTTTTATCTTTCTTATTTCATCAAAGTCTTTGTTAATATCTACATAAGAGATATTGATCTTATCGGCTCCCAGGTTTTGCCAATATCTTGCTTTTTCAAAACCATCAATTCTTACCTGTACAGAAGCGGAAATAGAAAATTGCGGATAATTCTTTTTGATAATTTCCATTACCATCGGAAGAGAAACAGAAATACCATCTACATTCATTTCAGCCAGCCAGTCAAGTGTTTTCCGGATATCGCGGTAACCGGTTTTAGTAATCTCAAGATTATCAAAGCAGGTTCCGTTCATTAAGTAGTTAAACTTTAAACCCCTTTTATGAGCCTCCTCTACAAATTCTTTTACTTTTTCTTTTTTTACGCTGGGTAGAGTAAGTGAAGGCCTGCCACCTCCGATCAGGCCTACGTTGAGCTTTCCGTAAATCTCTTCTGTTTGGGAAAAATCTATTTTTTCAAAATAGTCATCTTCCCAGTTGACAGGTATGGTAAGTTTCATAAAATTGACAAGCGGCTAAAAAGGTTATTGTTGTTTTCATTTCATTATAAAATAACTAATAATCAATGAAAAGAAAACTGACTTATATCAGCTCCGGGATTGAGTTTTATAAAGAGATAGCCTGATAAATGCTTATTTTACGGGTATTTTTTCCGCGGTAAAATAGAAAGGAAGTTCGCTGTCAATATTCATCATATCTGCCGGATGCGGGTCTTTACTGCCGTTAAAAAGAAATAGGCCATAAGGGTCGTTTTTATTAAGATCAACACACACTATATCAGTATTCGACTTTTTGAATAGCAGATATCTCACATTTTTTGCTTCTATAATATTTATGCCGGGCCAGTTTTTTTTCAATACCATCCGGGCATTTCTCATTTGATAGAAATATTCATGCATTTGCGATTCAAAAACCTTTTCTTCGGTTATATCTTTTATTTTTTGTAATTGTAACGTATCGGGGCTGTAAAATACGGCCGCAATAAGATCTATTTTCAACGTATCCTGATAAGTTGCCGGTGGTTTGGATGGTACATTTTTATTAATGCCGGCAGCAGGTTTTTCTTCTTTTTCTTTCACCGTTGAATTAGTGCAGGAGTAGAATGAAATCACCAGAATATAAGATAGAAATACTAAAAGGTTTATTTTTTTCATTACTCAAATATAAAAAGCCCTGAATAATTTTACTATTCAGGGCTTGCAGTTGGCTAAAAATTACTATTCATTTTAATAGTTCCACAACCTGGTGATATTAAAACCAATCAGGAATCTTCCGCCCTTTACCCTTACACTTTCATCTTTATCAGTAGTGGCTGGGTCATCGGCTAAGCGAACCGGGTGGGTTTTTGTAAGATCATCATAGGGGAATGGATTGTTGGTATTAAACAGGTTGTTGATCTGCGGGTTTAAATAATAGTAATTAGTGAAAAATAGCTGGAATGAGTGGCTGCTGGTATTAAACTCAACTCCCAAAGACAAACTTGGATTTGGGTTATAACGGGCATGTTTGGTAATTGGCTGATCATAATTGACTATCACAGAAGTCACATTGGTTAATTTATACCGGGCAGACAAAGCAACTGCAAAATGATCGTTTTTCATTTCTGGTTCCACTTTCAACGTACTGTCGTTCAATTTTGTAAAATAACCGTTCACTAGATTGGTGTGTGACAGGCTGGGACCAACCTGTACAGATAATTTATCGGTGACCTTTCTTGCTATTAAAATCTGGTGGAAGTAAGTAAGACGGTCGGAGGAATACCTGTATGTTTCTTTATTAGGGTCCTTTTTTGTATTAAATCCTGCATTGGCATAATAGCTAACGCTTACCGGATATTTATTTTTTGTCTGCGTAATAATTGAATATTTAATACTTCCATCCCACATAGGGCCGGAAATAGATGATGGAGCTGACGCAGGTGCTATGGCTGCAGTTGTTTTAGTAAACCCGATACCAACATTCAATTTATTTATAGGTACATAGCTAATACCTATCCGGATATTGGAAGGAGCAAAGAATCCCCAAAAATCTTCGTATCCTTTATTCCAGGTACCGAAACGGTGCATGATATCCATTTCCATAGTCCCTTTTACAGGTACCAGTACAGTTTGATTATCGCTTAGCCATACACTTTGGAAAGTGTTTTTAACAGGTTTCATTTTGGCGGGAGCAGTAGTTTCTTTATCTACAGCTGTTTTGTCCTGCGCCAGCAACGGTCTATTCAGAATGAACAGGCACAAAGCAAGCAAAGCGGGCACCGCAAACCAACTTTTAGCAGTATATATTTTACGTTTCATTTGATTAAGTTTTAAATCAATTAATTATTAGGTGCTCCGTTTCTGATCCAGTCATACACTTTTTGCTTATCTTTTGCAGATGGTATGTATTGTGCCATTTCTCCGTAAACATTTTTATACAGTTTACTTTCTTTGGGTAGAGCAAGATCTACAAAACCACCATTTACAATTTGGTTATAGGATATATCAACTGTTAAGTAAGGTTTGCGAGCTCCTGACACATGGCAACCGGCCGTTGCACAATTGGTATTAAACAAAGGTTTTAATTCATTCGAATAACTAACTTGCTTAGGGGTGCCTTCTGGATCATCTGCCAGGTTGGGTTTGATAATATCTTTGTAGCAACTTGTTAAAATCAGCCCCAAAGACAAGATCAATCCTGTATATTTTAATAATCGTTTCATTAGTGATTGTTTTTAAGGGTGATTATTTATTATTGAAATTCATGTTGCACTCAATATCAATTTTATCAGCAATACTGGTACTTACAATACCATAATCACGGCAGTTGAAGGAGAACTTCAGTTGAAGACCAAATACATCGTAAGCGGTAGCAGTACCAAACTGAACTTTTTGTTTTTTAATGTACTTAAGCGTTCCGGTTATAGACTTAGTTAGCGGTGTACCCAATTTGCCCTGATAGGTAAGATTTAATGTTACAATATAACCATTGCTGGAAGGGTCGAATTTTACTTCAGTGGTTTTAATCTTAGCAAGATTTGGATATGCCAGGTTTTGAGTTCCAGCTACGATTGCAATAGTACCCATGCCGGACACATTGCAACCTGCATCACGGCCGGGTTCTCCTGTATTGGAAGTATTAATCTGAACATATCCGTTAAAAAATGTTTTAGCAGGGTCGTTCTCATAAAATTCCCAGGCGTTATCTAAAAGAGGCTGACCGGCAGTTGTATAGCTGATAGCTTTTGGATCAGTTACCTCATGCATACCAAACTGGTTAAATCGGCCGGTTAATAAACCTGCAGCACCTACATAAGGAGTAGACCACAGACAACTAGAGTGGGTTTTATCCAATTTCCACTCATTTACATTTCCGGCAGTCATATTGCCTGGAACCTGTATATCAGTACCACGGGTACTGACAAAAGGTTGAGTCAGTTTAACCGGAACAATCATATCATTGTCGCGTGTACAACTAACTACATAACCAAGAGCTAATATCAGTGTGGCAACTACCCACAAGTGTTTTGTTTTGAAAGATTTCATAAAACTAATTTTTATTTAAAAAATATTTTTGTTTGAAAGAACTTATTTTAATATCTAGTGCAAGCTATTATTACCTTATTGACTGTTTTATGACATTTGTTAGAAAAAAAGGTGAGAAAAATCACAAACCCTTTATAGAGGTATAACAATCAGGGAAGGATATGATTAAAATCATAAAAAATTATCTGTTAGTATGTGTTCAATTATAAAGAACTTTCCGGATATATTTAATTCGCAAAAGAAGTTATTTCAAAACGTATGTCAGCCTGAGCCTGCTTACCGGACAGGAAGGTTTCACTAAGGCTACCAGTTTGATTACCAATAGTTCGATAATCCCCTATAGTTATCGGGACAATTTAACAATCAAACTGAATTTTGGAGAAGGCCTCTTATCAGTATATGAGTGTTACCGAAGGATTTTCTTAGCTTGATGCGTCAATACATTAACC
>JANMLJ010000379.1:0-2882 GCA_031372465.1 Chitinophagaceae bacterium
ATTGTATAGTCATCCCGGATATGGAACGATGGAAATTGCTTTACAGAAAGATTCTCTTTTTGCTTTCACCCCTAATAACAAAATATGGTTGCGCCATTATCATTATGATGTATTTGAAACCTATGGTGTTGATGCCAAAGAAGGAATAGATACATCAGAAAAAAGTTCGCTTAATTTTCAGTTTAGCATGAATGAGGCCGGTGAAATAAATAGCGTATCCATGACACTGGAGCAGGGATTAAAACCGATGGCATTTTCCCGGAAACCGAAAGCAAAAGAATTGACGAAAGAAGAAATAAAAAAATATGAAGGTTCCTATGAATTAGCTCCGGGCAAAGAAGTTAAATTCTATCTTAAGGGTGAAAAAACATTGTATGCCTTTATCGAAGGCCAGCCTGAATATGAACTGTTACCCATTGATAAAAATAAATTTTCACTAAAAGTGCTTGAAGGCTTCAGTGTATTGTTCGAAGAAAATGAAAACGGGGCAATCGTAGCAGTAAGTCTTATTCAACCCAACGGAACATTTAAAGCTCCGAAAAAGAAATAATATGAGAAAAACTGTTGCTTGCCTATTTGTACTTTTCATTATTTCCTGCAAGTCAAATCCTAAGGACTATGATACGATCATCCGTAACGGAATGATCTATGATGGAAATGGTGGCGAACCTTATAAAGCCGATATCGGCATAAAAAACGATACGATTGCCTTTATCGGTGATCTTTCAAAAGCAGCTGGCGTTAATGAGTCAGATGCAAAAGGAAATGCCGTCGCTCCCGGATTTATCAATATGCTTAGTTGGGCAACCGAATCATTGATACAGGATGGCCGTTCGCAAAGCGATATCCGGCAAGGCGTGACGTTGGAAGTAATGGGAGAAGGCTGGAGTATGGGCCCGCTGAATGAAGCATTAAAAAAGCAACAACAGGAATCACAAACGGATATCAGCTATAAAATTGAATGGAATACGTTAGGTGAATACCTTAGTTACCTTGAAAAGAAAGGCATCAGTTGCAATGTGGCATCCTTTATTGGTGCTACTACTTTGCGGATGAATGTGATTGGTGAAGATAACCGTGACCCAACCCCTGCTGAAATGGACAGTATGAAATTATTAGTTCGTCAAGCTATGGAAGAGGGGGCAATGGGCGTTGGTACATCGCTTATTTATCCGCCGGCATTTTTTGCTAAAACACCTGAACTGGTTGAATTATGCAAAGAAGCATCAAAATATGGAGGTTCCTATATCAGTCATATGAGAAGTGAAGGAAACAAAGTGCACGAAGCAGTAGAAGAGCTTATCACCATCGCCAAAGAGGCAAATATTCATGCAGAGATCTATCACCTGAAAGCAGCAGGAAAAGATAACTGGACAAAAATGGATAGCGTAATACGAAGAATAGAAAGGGCAAGAGCTGAAGGTTTAAATATTACCGCGGATATGTATACTTATATTGCCGGAGGCACGGGACTAACTGCTACTATGCCACCCACTTTACAAGATGGAGGTTTTGGTAAACTGAGAGAAAGATTACAGGATCCTGTTGTTCGTCAGCAAACGATTAAAGACATGAATTCAAAAACTGACCAATGGGAAAATTTCTTTTATGCAGTCGGTACTCCGGAAAATATTATGGTAGTTGGCTTCAAAGAGGATAGCTTGAAGAAATACATCGGTAAATCCCTTGCTGCCGTTGCAAAGCTGCGGGGCAAATCTGCCGAAGAAACTGCCATGGATTTAATAGTACAAGATAGTACAAGAGTAGAATGTATTTATTTTCTGATGGACGAAAATAATGTGAAAAAGCAAATCGCTATACCCTGGCTGAGTTTTGGATCTGATGAAGGCTCTTTTGAGCCAGCAGGGGTCTTTTTAAAATCAAACCCTCACCCGAGAGCTTACGGCAATTTTTCCAGGGTATTGGGAAAATATGTGCGGGAAGAAAAAATAATTTCTTTACAAGAAGCTATCCGCAAACTTTCTAAATTACCGGCCACCAATTTAAAAATTAAGAACCGCGGAGAAATAAAGAAAGGCAATTATGCCGACATCGTAATTTTTGATCCGGCCAAAATAAATGATAAAGCAACCTTTGAAAAACCACATCAATATGCAGAAGGAATGATTCATGTTTTTGTAAATGGTAAACAGGTTTTAAAAGATGGTGAACATACCGGGGCAAAGCCCGGACAATTTGTAAAAGGACCGGGTTACAAGAATAAGAAATAAATAATAAGAAATTAGAAAGTATTAAGTATGGAGATCAACATTCGAAGAGCCGTAAAGGAAGATTGTCCACGATTGCTGGAGCTTATTACTGAATTAGCTATTTATGAAAAAGCACCCGATGAAGTAACGGTTTCACTAGAACATTTTATAGAAAGTGGTTTTGGGAAAAACCCTGTTTGGTGGGGATTCGTTGCGACTACAAATCTTTCCGCTCAACGTATTGCAGAGGGGGAAATCTCCCCTTCTCCACCTGTGGAGAAGGGGTTGGGGGATGAGGTAATTGGTTTTGCACTTTACTATATCCGCTACTCTACCTGGAAAGGACAAGCGATGTATTTAGAAGATTTATTGGTAACGGAAAAGATGCGGGGCAAAAAAGTAGGCGCCCTGTTGTTTGAACGATTAATAGAAGAAGCCAAAGAAAAAAAATTCAACCGTATTATCTGGCAGGTATTAGAATGGAATGAGTCGGCTATAAATTTTTACAAAAAATATAATACGGAATTTGACGGTGAGTGGGTTAATTGTTCCCTCTACGTATAATTCTAATTAACCCCATCTACCTGCATCTCTTTATTAATTTTCAGTACAAGTCCCTGTAATACTTTGCCCGGACCAGCTTCGGTAAATTTGTAAGCGCCATCAGCAATC
>JANMLJ010000410.1:0-3239 GCA_031372465.1 Chitinophagaceae bacterium
ATACCCATAAAAATTGTAGGGACCAGCACTCCCGTACCTATAAAAGCCAATACTATTATTCTTGAATCGTAATACCCCGCCAACCGGTTAACTGTTATGTACGCGAGAGCGGATGTAAGTCCTGATAACAATCCTGCCACATGATAAAACCAGGGAAAGTGCATGGCGGGTTTATAGATTAATAACATTCCCAAAAAGCCAAGTAGCACGGCTACCAATACACGACGCCCATGATATTCCCTGAATAACAAAAATGAAAATACTGCAATAAACAGGGCTGATGTAAGGTTGTATGTCATCGCGGTTCCCAACGGAAGATGTAGTATGCAATACAACAAGGTGTAGAGAGCGGTGGTACCCATCATTCCCCGGAACAGTAATAAATGGAACTTGCCGCCTTTATTTACCGGTGGCTTAATAATGAAACCTGCTATCAATACGATCAGTCCAACAGCGTTTCTCCAGAAGACTAATTGACCGGCTCCAAAACTTCCCTTCAACAATTTAGCAGCACCACCCATCAACGAAAAGCCCAACGCGGCGAGCAACATAAAGAATATTCCTTTGTATCGGGAGTCCAATCTCATAAATGATTGTAATGCTGAGTTTGCCCAAGCATGATTATAGATAACATATTCAATAGCTGCTAAAGGCGATGTTTTATAAGTTGATTAATCGCCCTACTGCTGTTTCTAACGTTTCTTTATTTTTAGAAAAACAAAAGCGCAAAACCTTATCATCTTTTCCGCTTTGGTAAAAAGCAGAAACCGGTATTGTTGCCACACCAGCTTCTTTCGTTAATCGTATCGCCAGCTCTTTATCTGCCTCTTCACTTATACGTTCATAACTACCACATATAAAATAACTGCCATAGGATTCATGCATGGTGAACCTGGTTTGTTTCATCAGCTGTTTAAAATAATCGCGTTTCTCCTGCAAAAATGACGATAGGGATAAATAGGCCTCTTTGTTTTTCAGGAACATTGCCAACCCCACCTGGGCGGGGGTGTTACAGGAAAAACAATTGAACTGGTGTACTTTTCTGAATTCTTTTGTAAGTGATGGCGGAGCAATACAATAACCAAGTTTCCAACCGGTACAACTATACGTTTTACCAAAAGAAAAACACACAAAACTCCGAGCCAATAAATCAGGATAACGAAGAATGCTTTGATGTGGAATATTATCAAAGATCAAATGTTCATACACTTCATCGCTGATGATGAAAATATTTGTTCCCGCGGTTATCTTTCTCAATTGCTTTATGTCTTCTTCATTAATTACACTACCTGTTGGATTGTGTGGAGAATTAATGATGATCGCTTTTGTTTTTGAAGTGATGGCGTTTTGTACCGCCACCCAGTCAATATGATAATCCGGATAAACAAGATTAACTGTAACAGCCTTTGCCCCATTGATTTCTATGTTTGGGATATAGCTGTCATAGGCGGGTTCAAAAACAATTACTTCATCACCGGGTTGTAAAATGGTAGTAAATGCAGAATAAATAGCATACGTACCGCCAGGAGTTATGGTGATATCTGTATCAGGATTTAATGTAGTTTGATAAAGAAACTCCACCTTTTCTGCAATCGCTTCCCGTAATGGCATCCATCCCGGCATTGGCGAATACTGGTTAAAATTATTTTTCATAGCCTCATTCACAAGGCCCGTAAGTTCTTCACTCATTGGAAAATCGGGATAGCCCTGTCCGAGATTTACAGCATCATAGCTTGTTGCAAGACCACTCATTACTGTAAAAATAGTGGTACCGGCTTTGGGTAGTTTGCTGGTTATTTCTGGAGTCATAATTAAGGGGGAATGCAGGCTAAATTAGGAGGATTTGTTCAATAATCGGAAGCAAAGCAGTTTATATTTATGAATTGTTTGAATTTAATAAACAGCTAACTTTATTTCATTATCACTAAAAAAATAAATATGAAAAAGATCATTGTATTTTTCTGCCTTTTTATTGCGTTAAAAAGCAATGCTCAGCAAGCAGCATCAAACGTTGAGCAATATTGTGAAGTAGTGGCGACCGGACGTTTATTAAGCAACAAAGTTACTATTGACATTGACTATGGAGAACAAAGAAGTATCTGGAAAGACAACCGCCTGAAAGATGATGATGGTAAATTAAAAAAATTTAATACCGTCATTGATGCACTGAATTATTTAGGTAAAGACGGGTGGTTGCTTGTTAATGCCTTCCCGGTTGCAACAGGCAACGGACCCATGGTATATCACTATGTTTTTAAAAAGGAATTTTCGAAAGCTGATGCGGGGCAATAGAGATATTTTCGGTTAGTTATTGTTGACTTTTAAAAAAAGGGCGGTCCTTATCATCACCTTTTCTTAATTGAAAACAACCAAAGACAGATAAATTTCTGAAATATAAACTTGTTGTACCCCGGTGTAAATATCCGGGGTACTCATTTTTTAGTTTTCTTCTTCAGTACTAACTCATACGAATGGTCAATCCATTCTTGTAATTGTTTAGAACTTACAGAACCATCAACTACAATTGTATTCCAGTGTTTTTTATTCATATGAAAACCAGGAAGCACACAGGCAAATTCTTCCCGGAGTTCAACTGCTTTATCCGGGTCGCACTTTACGTTAAAGCGAAGATTTTCACTGTCAAAACCGGTTAACAAAAAAGCTTTGCCGCCTACTTTATACACAACAGTATCCGGGCCAAAGGGTTGAGTTTCTTCAGTACCGGGTTTGTCTAAACAATAAGCACGCAGGGTTTCTACATTCATATCAGGTACTAATAATGGCAGTAGCCTCTATTTCAATCAAATACTCAGGGGCAATTAATCCTTTTACTTCGATCATTGATGTGCAGGGTTTTATTTTGGAGAAAAATTCACCGTGTGCTTTTCCATATTCTTCCCAGCGGCTGATATCGGTGACAAACATTCTGGTTCTTACCACATCTTTTAAAGAGGAGCCGGCTTTTTGCAAAACAGTTTCAATCTTTTCTATAATAAATTTTGTTTGGCCATATGCATCATCTTTACACACCAATAAACTGTTTTCATCAACAGCAACTGTTCCGGTTACTTCAACTATGTTGCCAACTTTTACTGCACGGCTATAGCCAACAATATCTTCCCATTTGGCGCCGGATGAATAATTTATTCTTTCTGCCATTTTGATTATAATTTGATTTGCTTAGCCAGCAGCTTCAACTCCTGGTTGGTAATTGTAGCTTTCTCCGATTTGTCATATAT
>JANMLJ010000440.1:0-2152 GCA_031372465.1 Chitinophagaceae bacterium
TTATTATCAGGTGTTACAAATAATGTATTTGTAAGATCATTGGCAGCAGTAGACCAAATGTTCTTAGGGCCATTCGTTAAACTTCCATTGATATCAAAAAAACTTGTACTCAAATTTGTCAGTAATCCTGTCCAATCTGACTGGTACATGGAGATTCTTGCAGCTACTGCCCGGTTAAATTGTTTAAAACTGGCAACTGTATTAAATCCTGCAAAACCAGCACCCATGGTAAAAGGAAAACTTGATGCGGCATTCAGTGCATTTAAACCATCTTCTGTATACGTTTTTACCAATGTAAGACCTGATGCGTATGTTCCAAACTTACCCGGTTTCAAAAGATCGCCTGGTGCATTTAAATCACCAAATGATTCTCTTATACCATTTACACCTTGCATATTGAGCAGATTCAACGTAACATAAGCCTGAATAGTACGAGCAAACCCTTCTACCGCCTTTTTTTCTCCTGCCGTGATGCTGGTGGCATTATTGGCTGTCCTTACTAATAATTCTGCTCTGCGACGGGTATTAGAAAACGAAGTGTAATAGCCATTGAAAATACCTGCAGGGTCATTCGCTCCTGCTGTAACGCCAGGATATTGTGCAACATTGGTACCCAGCAATTCTGTATAATAACGATTATCTGTAGAACGGGAACTCATTATTTCCCTGCCGACAGTACCTGAGCTTGAAATAAAGTCATTGAAACCATTTCGCATGGCACTTTCAAGGCCTTTGCAAAGAGAAATGATCTGTGCTTTGGAAGGATTGGCTAATACCGCATCTACTGATACTGCATTGGGGTCAATAATTGAATCATCTACCTCAAAGTAGCCTCCTTTTCTGCAACCACTTATTGCCAGCATCAATGATGCTGCAACAAAAGCTATATATATTTTTTTCATATTGGTATAGTTTAGAAATTAAAGTTTAAATGAAAATAAATACGACGGGCCGAAGGGAAACTTAGCAAATCAACAGTGGCCAGGGTGGGGCGGTTTCCAAAATTGGCAGCTTCCGGATCATAACCATAATAGTTTGACCATAAAAACAAGTTGCTGCCTGAAATACCAATTTTTGCCTGATCAACATTTTTCAGAAAACCCATTTTGCTTAATACAGTTTTTGGAACTGTATAATACAAAGAAGCTTCTCTTAGTTTAGTATAGGAAGCATCCTGTATAAACTGGCGGCTGGTGATACCTGGCTGCCCTAGAATACGGCCTGCTCCTATTGGATTACCGTTTTTATCAGGATCACTCCAGTCGGGAGAAGTACCACCCTCATCTGTCAACTCTCCATTTAAACTGCTGTTGAAATTCTTATGGCTTCTGTGAAGCAACATAGAAAATTCAAAATTTTTAAGGAATGTAATATTGTTGCTCCAGCTTAATTGCCATTTTGGTTGTGCATCTTCATAAGCTGTAGGCAATCCATTTGTACCATTAGGTGTGCCATACCATTGTGAAGGGGAATTACCTACACGTAAACGTTGAGTTCCAAAAGCACCAAATCCGGATGCTGCTGTTGCTTTTTCAGGAATAATGAGCCTAGTGATCTCACTATTGTTCTGCCACCAGTTTACTGTTGTGGTCCATTTGATATTTTTATTTTGCACAGGTGTACCACCCAATGAAACTTCCCATCCATGATTTTCAATATCACCTACATTAAATGCTTTTACAGAAGTAACTCCTGTACCTGGTGACAGGTTAAATACATCAATGAAGTCTTTAATATCACGTGTATAATAACTAAGCTCACCGGTCAGCCTGCTTTTAAAAGCAGCAAAATCTATTCCCATTTCTACTTCCTTGGATGTTTCAGGTACGATTGCTGGGTTTCCTACAGTTGTAGGCGTAGATGCTCCTGTAACGCCTCCAATAGCAAAAGGAATAATATTAGTAAACTTGGAACCAAATGAAGCAGGGTTACCCGTTTTACCATAAGCAGCACGAATTTTGAATAAATTGATCGCTGGTACATTCCAGAAATCAAAACTGGAAATATTCACGGCCAATGAAGCTTTTGGAAATGCGTACATTTTTTTTGTATCGCCATTCAGGCTTGATTTATCCATACGTACTCCACCAGTCAAAATAACTTTATCATCCCAGTTTATTTCTTCCTGGCCTACAAGGCCTACATCCTGCCA
>JANMLJ010000474.1:0-1661 GCA_031372465.1 Chitinophagaceae bacterium
GGAAACAGTAAAACCGACAACAGTGATTTATGACGGAGCTATTGGCTTTGCTGATAATCTACTTGCACCGGATGGAAGCATTGCTATCCGGATATGCAACGATGAATTTTGCCGGCATCTTATAAAACGATTTCGTAAACCAATTGTTTCTACCTCAGCAAATATTTCAGGTGAGCCAGCGGCAAAAATATTTTTGGATATCAGTACTGAAATAAAAAGCGGGGTAGATTATATAGTTAAGCACCGGCAGGATGATAAAACCATTGCTGCACCGTCTTCTGTAATAAAATGGAGCAACGGTATCGTATCTATACTGCGGCCATAATTTTTTACGCCCGTCTTTAAACTACAAACCCGAAACCTCAAACCCTTTTCTATCTTTGCCGTGAGTATGGAATTAAGTTATACAGAAAGAGAATTATTTTTGTTAAAGAAAGTTGCCAATGCTGCAGAAACTTTGCAGTTGGAAACTTATTTGATCGGCGGCTTTGTCAGGGATAAAATTCTGGGCAGGGAAACCAACGATGCAGATTTTGTTTGTGTGGGAAATGGTATAGAACTGGCTAAAGAAGTAGCTAAACAATTTAATCCCATCCCTCCCGTTGATGTGTTTAAAAACTTCGGAACAGCACATATCAGGATCAGCGATAATTTTGATATAGAATTTGTAGGTGCCCGTAAAGAAAGCTACCAGTCTGATTCCCGCAAACCGGAAGTGGAACCCGGAACTATTGAGGAAGACCAGAACCGGCGTGACTTTACTATCAATGCTCTTGCTATAAGCCTGAACAAAAAGAATTATGGTAAACTGATAGATCCATTCAACGGTGTAAAAGATATGGAAGACAGGATAATCAGAACTCCATTGGAACCTTCACTCACATTCAGTGATGACCCTTTGCGGATGATGCGGGCAATCCGTTTTGCCACCCAGTTAAATTTTGTTATCGAAGAAAAAACATGGCAGGGAATAAGAGATTGTGCTGCCAGGATTAACATTATCTCACAGGAAAGAATAACCGATGAACTGAATAAAATTGTTGCATCGCCAAAACCATCGATCGGTTTTGATTTGCTGTATAAAAGCGGATTACTGAACATTATTTTTCCTGCTATGGTAGACCTCGCAGGTGCAGAATATAAAGACGGGCTTGGACATAAGGATAATTTTTATCATACCCTGCAGGTATTGGATAATTTATCGGCCAATTCAAATGATATTTGGCTGCGTTGGGCAGCCATATTGCATGATATAGCCAAACCAGCTACTAAAAAATTTGAAGAAGGACATGGCTGGACTTTTCACGGGCACGAAGTAGTGGGCGGAAGAATGGTGCCCAAAATATTTACCAAATTAAAACTACCACAACATGAAAAGATGCGGTTTGTCCGGAAAATGGTTGAGCTGCATCTTCGACCTATCAGCCTTACCAAAGAAAATATTACCGACTCTGCTATCCGCCGTTTATTATTTGATGCCGGTGAGGATATTGATTCGCTGATGATGCTTTGTGATGCAGACATCACGTCAAAGAACAAGCAAAAAGTAAAACGGTTCCTCGAAAATTTTCAACTGGTCAGGCAGCGTTGTAAAGAAGTAGAGGAGAAGGATCATATCCGCAACTGGCAACCACCGGTTACCGGGGAGTTGATCATGGAAA
>JANMLJ010000480.1:0-7822 GCA_031372465.1 Chitinophagaceae bacterium
AAAAATTCGCTGGTGAAATTATGAACGGCATTTTGAAAACTCTCGTCGAGCAAGTCACCGTCAGCACTGAATTTTTTATCAACTGCCGGAACTATCAGCATATACGGCGATGCAATTCCCATCAATGCAGGAACCAATAATAATAATTGTTGAGCAGCTCTCATACCTCCCATGGCGCCAGGTGAAGCAGTTACAATGCCAAAAGGTTTATGATGACGTTTTGGAAAATGGTCGAGCAGATTTTTCATAGCCGGGGAGTAGCTCCCATTATATTCAGGGGTTACTAATATGTATGCATCTGCACTAGTAATTCTTTCGGCCAATGATTTAAATTCTACCGGAACTTTTTCAGGCGAAGACCAAACGGTCTGAACCGCAGGAACATTCCAGTCTTTCATTTCTATACTATTAATTTCATGACTGGTTTCATGAGACAACCAGTTTTTTAAATACAGGGCAACACGATTCGTTATACTGTTTGTACGGGGACTTCCTGAGATAATTTCAATTTTCATTTTGTTGTTTTATAGTATAAAGGTAATAAATCAATGTTTAAACATCAAATATATTTTCTGCACAGTTTGTTAAGATTTCTTTTGCCGGAAAGGCGGCAAGGCGGTAAGTTTTTTGGATTATCTTGTATTCTTCCCGACTTATTGTCTTACCAGCACAATCCTTAATTTCGGACTAAATATGTAACAATGATCAATCGGAGAAAGTTCGTCAGGGCCTCGATTTTTACAGGATTCGCCAGTTTGTTTACAAAAGGAGCCTGGTCTATGGATGAAACAGGGATTGTAAAGGGAAAACCTGTGGTTATATCCACCTGGGATGCAGGTCTGCGAGCCAACAAAGCCGCCTGGGAAATATTAGGCAAAGGGGGAAGAGCATTGGACGCTGTTGAAAAAGGAGTGATGGTAACTGAATCGGAACAAAGTTGTTGTGTGGGTCTGGGTGCCAATCCCGATCGTGATGGTTTTGTAACGCTTGATGCCTGCATCATGGATGAATTTTCCAATTGTGGTAGTGTTGCTTTTTTAGAAAGAATAAAACACCCGATTTCGGTTGCAAGAAGAGTGATGGAAAAAACACCACATGTGATGCTGGTGGGAAGTGGGGCACAACAATTTGCTGTAGCCGAAGGATTTCCATTGGAAGAACAAAAACTTTCTCCCGATGCGCAAAAAAGTTATCAAAATTGGTTAAAGAATTCTGAATATAAACCTCCCGCAATAAATGTAGAAAGTTTACCTGTCCGTGAGGAAGACAAAAAAGATCATGGCCCTTTTGCACCATTCAAATTGGAAAATGGTGAATGGAATCATGATACTATTGGAATGGTAGCCATGGATAACAATGGAAACCTGAGTGGAAGTTGCACCACCAGTGGCGCAGGATTTAAAATGCGTGGACGGCTTGGCGACTCGCCCATTATTGGCGCAGGGTTGTTTGTAGATAATGAAGTAGGAGCCTGTACTTCTACCGGCCAGGGCGAAGATGTGATCAGGGTGGCAGGTTCTCATTCTGTTATTGAATTAATGCGGCAAGGTTTAGCTCCTGAACTTGCCTGCAAAAAAATAATAGAACGAATAATAAAAATAAAAGGAGCTAAGGCAAAAGATATACAGGTGGCTTTTTTAGCAGTTAATAAACAGGGAGTAGTAGGTGCTTATGCTATTCATAAAGGCTTTAGTTATGCTATTAAAACAAATGAGATGGAAAAAATGGTTGCAGCGAAATTTATACTGTAAGCCCGCAATCCCGATAGTTATTGGTACCCCGAGGGGGACTTGAGACTACTATAATTTATAGAAAATACATTTACAAAGGATGAAGTGTAAAAAAATCATGATTGGCGAACATTCTTTCAGACGAATGTTTGAAAGGGGAATTTCGCCAGAGGATGTATTGGAATCAGTACATAAAGGCGAAATAATAAAAGATTACCCGGATAAGAAACCCTATCCCTGTTTCTTGATCCTTAGCTTTGTCAATGAAAGGCCAATTCATGTCGTTATTGCAAAAAACCCTTCTGATGAATTATGTTTTGTGGTAACTTTATATGAGCCTGATAAATTGCTATGGTCTAACGATTTTAAAACCAAATTATATGAATAGTACATGCCCCATATGTAACAATGGTTCACTTAAGCCGGGTACAACAACAGTAACCCTTGAAAGGGCCGGTGCTTTGATTATTTTTAAACAAGCTCCAGCCGATGTTTGTAATAATTGCGGAGCTTACTTCCTGACCAGTGAAACCAGCAATGAACTATATTCAAGGGCATCAGATGCTATTAAAAAAGGAGCTCAGGTTGAGATTACAACACTAACGGCTTGATAAAATGCCAGGTTCCTACAACTTCATAATTGAAATAGCTACTTCTGATTTTGCAACCACCCAATCAGCAGTAAATGGTGGTGCCGACAGGATTGAACTTTGTGCAAATCTTACAGAAGGTGGAACAACTCCTTCTTATGGAACAATCAAACAATGCAGAGAATCATTTTCAGTTTCATTGTATCCTATTATCCGTCCGAGAGGCGGCGATTTTTTATACACAGATGATGAATTTGAAATAATGCTGCAGGATGTAAAGTTGTGCAAACAATTGGGATGTGATGGAGTGGTGATTGGCTTATTAAACAGAGATGGGACTATTGATATTAAAAGAACATCGGCACTAATTGAAGCAGCCTATCCTTTGGGAGTTACTTTTCACCGGGCATTCGATCGCTGCATTGATCCCTTTACGGCATTGGAACAATTAATCAATATCGGTTGCGTAAGAATTTTAACTTCCGGACAAAAGCCATCTGTTGTTGACGGTGTTGGTTTGGTGGCTGAATTAAATAAAAAAGCAGCCGAGAGAATCATCATCATGCCGGGAAGTGGCGTAAGAAAAGAAAATATTAAAATGCTGGCAGCAAAAACCGGTTGCACAGAATTTCATTCTTCTTTAAGAGGAAAAGAGAAAACGAAGATGGATTTTTTACATGAAGCATTTAAAGATTCGGCGGAGAGTTTTATGAATAATGCAATTGATAAGGAAGAAGTGACTGCTTTAAGGAATTCATTAAGTTAAATTCCTCACACCCGCTTTTATTGGCCCTATTTGCAACTGCACGCTACCTGATTTTTTCTCCACTCAAACCATTTTCTAAAAAAAGAAGCGCTGCTATCAGCTTCTTTTCGCCCCCGGTTTATGATATCTTTCAACTTTCCAGGCACAAAATGATTTTTTTTATTAAATTTATTTTTTATATGTTTTGCGACACTTAAATCTATCAACATGAGAATGCTGCTTATATCCCTTTTTTGTTTTGTCACAACTATTGTTTGTGGCCAGGCTATCGGCACAAAAGTAAAAATGAAAGCCGCAGATGGTAAAGAATACTCTGGCGTCATTAAAGGGATTGAAGGTGATAAATACAGGGTAAAGTACGATGGTACAGAATTCGATGCCTTGCTTTTAAGTACCCAGTTTACTGTAATAACGGGGAACTCCGGCGCAAATACGGGTGCACAAAACACAGGTACTCAAAATAACGGCTACAAAGTTGGAGATAAGATAACTGCAAAAGATAGAGTAAACAACTGGTTGCCTGCAGAGATTATGGAAATTGGCAATGGCCAATACAAAGTTCATTATACTGGCTACACTGACTATTATGATGGCTTTATACCTGCTGACTGGATCAAACCATTGAATGCGAAAACGACTGCAACAAATAATTCGACTACCGTAATACAGAATAATAATGCGGTAAATACAGGGACACAAAATACCGGCTACAAAGTTGGAGATAAAATAACTGCAAAAGATAAAGTAAACATCTGGTTACCTGCAGAGATTATGGAAATCGCCAATGGCAAATACAAAGTACATTATACAGATTATTCAGACTTATGGGATGACTGGATACCTGCTGACTGGATCAAACCATTGAATGCGAAAACGCCTGCAACAAATAATTCGACTACGGAAAAAGCTTTAGATCCGGAAATGAATGGTGCTATTCCCAAAATCGTAGGGACTGCCTGGTATTGTTTAGCAATTTATGATAAGGGCACTACGCCAACTAACAATCATGTTCATTTTCCCTATATTTTTTTTAAAAACGGCAGATATGATGTTCAAAGTGGTGGGTATTTCACGATGGGCTCTTACCGAGTATCAGGAAACAAGATTACCCAGGTATCAGATGGTTCGGATAAATTAACGGAAACCTATACAATTACCTGGAATGCAAAAGAAAAGTATATGGAACTAACATCTACATCAGGGCCAACGGTGATCAGGCTAACCTATAATAAGAAAACGTTGAATTGATTCCAACAGATGCAGTATATGGTTTTTTCGAATGGTTATGATGAGTTGATTTTGGAATTCCGGGGATTGTCTTAAATAAAAGAATTAATCTCCTGAGAATAGTCATTCACAACTTCATTGCAAATAGTTCGTACTAATACCTCAGCCTTCTCCATTGCTCAACAGCCAGCACCCTCACTCTATTTCTGTAGGTAAAGATTTTTTTTCCGCTCAGCAATTTTCTGCTTTACTTGGAGGGATATTATTAATTGATCAGCGCGGATTGCCATTTGATACTTTACTTAAAAGCGTGGTGATCCTAAATCATAGGTATCAACTTTAAACAGATGCATAGTCATTATATTTGTTCTTCTGAAGAAAGAACCCAAAATGATCATATGAAAAAAATAATTGTTGTTTCACTAAGTAGCCTGCTTCTTGTTGCTGGAATTTCTGCACAGAAAAATTTTCTACCCGAAACCAAAGCTGAAAAAAATATACGAATGCAATGGTGGCGGGATGCCCGTTTCGGGATGTTTATTCACTGGGGATTGTATGCCGTACCTGCCGGTGAATGGAAAGGAGCTACCAATCATGCAGAATGGATAAGAACCTCTGCACAGATACCATTGGATGTATACAATAAATTTGTTCCGGAATTTAATCCGGTAAACTTTAATGCCGAAGCATGGGTGCAAATGGCTAAAGATGCCGGGATGAAATACATTACAATCACCAGTAAACACCATGATGGATTTTGTCTTTGGGACTCCAAACAAACTGACTTTGATATCATGAGCACCCCCTTTAAAAGGGATATTTTAAAAGAACTGGCAGCTGCCGTCAGAAAGATTGGCGGTATTAAACTTTGTTTCTATCATTCCATTATGGATTGGCATCATCCCGATTATAACGAAAGAAGGGCTTGGGAAAAAGACCGGCCTACTGCCGGAACGGACAGGAAAACATATATTACCTATATGAAAAACCAATTGAAAGAATTGGTAACTGGTTATGGTGATATTGGTGTTATCTGGTTTGATGGTGAGTGGGAAAATTTCTGGAAACATGAAGATGGGAAAGATCTTTATAATTATGTACGGAGTTTAAAGCCCGGAATCATTATCAATAACCGCGTGGATAAAGGAAGAAGCGGTATGGCTGGCATGACTTCAGAAGGTGATTATGTCGGCGATTTCGGAACACCAGAACAGGAGATTCCGGAGACTGGTTTACCCGGTGTGGATTGGGAGAGTTGTATGACCATGAATAATAACTGGGGTTTCAACAAGGCGGATAAAAATTTCAAAACGGCCAAAGACCTTATCCAGAAATTAATTGATATAGCTTCAAAAGGTGGAAATTATTTATTGAATATTGGCCCAAAAGCTGACGGCACGTTTCCGCAAGAAAGTATTGATCGCTTAAAAGCTATCGGCAACTGGATGAAGATCAATGGTGAATCGGTATATGGCAGTACCGCCAGCCCTTTTGCGCATACCTCCTGGGGAAGAGTAACACAAAAGAAAATGGGCAATAACACCCGGCTTTACCTGCATGTATTTGATTGGCCGGAGAATGGTCAACTGCAAGTAGGTGGAATTGGTAATAAGCCGCTGAAGGTAATGGGACTAACAGCCATGAATAACCTATTATTTACGTCAAGAGATAACACAATAACCATTGAGTTGCCGGCTACTGCTGCTGATTCTATAGCAACGGTTATAATTGTTGATATAGCTGGCAAACCATTGGTCTATAAGCCTCCTGTAATTGCAGCGTACGCTACTTCATTTATTACTAGTACAGAGGCCGCCTTGTCTTTTCCGGAAGAAAATAAAGGTGTTACTATCCGCTATACTACAGATGGATCAATACCGGTGGCTGGTTCACCGTTGTATAAAGAAAAATTAATTATTACAAAAACGATGGTGCTTAAAGCAAGAAGCTTTAGTGGTAATAAACCGGTAAGTGAAACAGTAGAGCAAAAATTGGAGAAAGTAGAACCAGGAATTTCCATGTCAATTTTAAAAGCTGATCCTGGATTGCAGGCAAGCTTTTATGAAGGTGAATGGAATTTGTTGCCGGATTTTAGAAAATTATCAGTAAAAGAAAAGGAAGTAGTCAGTAAAGTAAGCCCAGGTTCCTATGCCGGAAAAGATAAGTATGGAGTTGTGATGAATGGATATATACAATTTTCCACAGATGACCTGTATAATTTTTATCTTTCTTCTGATGATGGAAGTGCTCTCTATATTGATGATAAGCTCTTAATCAACCATGATGGCTTACATGGAATGACAGAGAAAAAAGGTGCCGTAGCCATGGCCGCTGGTTTTCATAGCATCCGGATTGAGTTTTTTGAAAAAACAGGCGGTGATGGTTTGACGTTGTTTATTGAAACAATGAAAATGAAAAAACAGGAAGTTCCGGCAGGAATGTTATTTCATTAAAATAGGCAACAGTGAAAATATGATATTTTAAATCTTCAACATTTTCATATATGCTGCATCCACTTTTACGGACTGTAAAGGTGTACCAATTGGATAGGCTTCCTGTTCTACAATAAAATATTGCATACCTGCTTTAGCACCTGCTTTTAATATTTTACTGAAATCAATAGAACCTGCTCCAAGATCAATAGAGTTATTTCCATTATCAGTTCCTGGATTTTTTGCACGGTCTTTTACATGGCAGGCCATGAAGCGGTTGGGATACTTTTTAAACCATTCTACCGGATCATGACCGGCAGCCACCACCCAATAAATATCCATTTCAAAATCTACCGTTTCCGGGTTAGTGTTTTTCATCATCACATCCTGCGGTAGTTCTCCTTCCAGTTCTTTGAAGGAGTAATCATGGTTATGATAACCGAAACGAATACCCGCTTTACGGCATATTTCACCACAGGCATTGAATTCGTCAGCAAATTTTTTAAAAGCGTCTAATTTTTTTTGCGGGCCTTTCCAGGGGCAAAACAGGTATTTCATTCCGATAGCAGCTGCTTCATTGGCTTTACGTTCAAAGTTGGTAGTAATATCGCAATGGCTGGAAACAATCGACATACCCAACTCATCCATATATTTTTTGAAACCGGTATGGCCCATGCCCCAGAACATGCCGTCTTTACCTTCGTAACTTTCTATCTGTTTGTATCCATAAGAAGCCACCTGTTTTAATACAGCTTTTGGGTCTTTCGGTAAATCTTCCCGCAACGTATATAATTGGAGGCCAAATGATTTTATTTTTTTCATTTCTTCAAAAAGATCATTAGTGAAAAAAGAATGGCCGGCCAGTGAAGCAAGTGCAAAACCTGATGTAATGCCAGCTGTCTGTTGGATAAATTTTCTGCGGTTATAATTCATTACAGTCTGTTTATTAGTATAAATTTATTCGGCCCATGCTTTATCTCCTTTAGCGTAAGGGTATGCACCATCATATTTTCCCGGCACAGGAAGATGTCGTAATGTTTCTGTCATGCCGGTTTTAGAACTAAAGAAACCTAATAA
>JANMLJ010000487.1:0-5438 GCA_031372465.1 Chitinophagaceae bacterium
ATTTAATGAAAAATTTATCATATTCATCGCTGTTGGGCAGCGATTGTCTTTGGCATCCACCACTTCTACTTCTATTAATGCAAGGTCATGCCCATTTGCCTGTACGCCGTTTGGATGAGTGATAGTTGTTAATCGCAGGGCTGATGGTTTTCCGGCTGTTTTTATTCTGGTTGTACAGATTTGTTTGCCACTATTATCATAACCGATGGCACGTATAGTTCCGGGTTTCCAGCTGATATTTTTAAAAGTGAATAAGAAACCTTCGCTTTTTGTTCCGAATCCCATTGAAACATTATTTATTTTCAACTCTACTTTTTCAGCAGATGAAATAACAAACATATCTTTTGTAATACCTGGTGTATAATTCCAATGGCCAATGATATGAATGCCCGGCCTCTCCGGTATCACCCATCCGTCCCACATTATCTGATGCGCATAAAAATTCTCCTTTTTAATCCGCATCGCATCTACTTCTCCGCTTCGGCGATAATTCTCTGCACCCCGGTGATGCGTATTTGTTTCAGAAAATATAATATTCACACCACCGGAGCTTATTCTTTTACCTGTACCAGGCCTTTCTTTCCAGAATTCATTCCAGCGTTTTACATTCTCAATAGCATGTGATTCCTGGTTGCGGTTGTAAGCACTTGCATCCTGACCATTGTACAAGGGGCCATCACCATCCTTATGAAAAGGTGGCGTATAATCATCCCAATATTTACGAAGCCCTTCATCTCTTGAATATTCTGTTGCCCACATGGGTATATGTGCACTCTTATTGGTGTACAGCATTACACCACCGTATTCCGCCACTTTACTATCCAGCATTTCACGGCTACCAATAGCCCGGCCTCCAAAAGGGTCATACTTATCCCTTATGTCTTTCATTTCCTGCATGTGTGCATCGCTGATAGATTCATTGCCACATTCATAAAAAATGATACTTGGATTATTGCGGTTATAAATAATAGCATCATTCATAACTGCCTTACGTTGTTCCCATCTCGCACCCTGCACATCTTTTTCTGCATCACCGGCGGGCATGGCCTGCATCAACCCAACTCTATCACAACTTTCCACATCTTGTTTCCAGGGACTTATGTGCATCCATCGTACTAAATTCCCGTTGCTTTCCACCATCAGTCCATTGCTGTAATCACTTAACCATGCCGGCACACTCATGCCAACGGCCGGCCATTCATTGGATGTACGTTGTGCATAGCCATGTACCATTATTACCCGGTCATTCAGATAAATCATTCCATCTTTAAATTCCGTCTTTCTAAATCCTGTTGTTGTCGTTACGGCATCGGCTATTTTGCCATCAACATTCAGGATAGTTTCAATATTGTAGAGATAGCCATATCCCCAGCTCCAGAAATTCATACCGGTTAATGGTGAGGAGGCTGTAACTGTTTTTGTTTCCCCCGGATTTATAATTGTTTTATCGCCAAAAAAACGTTGAACTACTTTCCCGTTTGTTTCCTTAATCACTACTTCATATTGCACCTGTTGGGGCTGGCTATGCTCATTTTTAACTTCAGATTTTGCATGAATCCGTGCTGATTTTTCTTTTATATCAAACTCGTCGGCATAGATGTAGACACCGGTGGTACCAAGGTGGGTAAATAATGGAAGGGTTTGATAAACTTTGGGAGTGAGGTGTAAGTAAACATTTTTTTGGATCCCGCCATAGTTGGCGTTAAAATTTTTATCACTCCACTGGTATTTCGTATTCGTAGCTTTCTCTTTGTATTCCCAATCGTTATTTATCCTGACAGCTATTATATTTTCTGTTTCACCAAATTGTACTGATTCTGAAATATCAAATCCAAAAGACGTAACTCCATTCTCATGCATGCCAATATATTTCCCATTTAAATAAAATTCTCCTGCCTGCCTGATGCCTTCAAACTCCAGAAAAACTTTCTGTCCTTTTTGTGAAACAGGCAATTTAAAATGTTTTCGATACCAGGCTATGCCGGTTGATAAATTGGCGATATCTTTTTTAAACGCATCGTCCTCATTCCAGGCATAAGGAAGCGTTACATTCTTCCATGTGTCATCGTTGTAATTGACACCTGAAGCAAGGCTATCATCTTTTACCAGCACTTTCCAGGATGAATTGAAATTGTATTTCACCCGTTGCTGCGCCAATAAACTATTGAACAGCAGCAATGCCATTATTAAATAATTTAACTTAATCATTTACCGCCATTACTTATTTTTTCAACTTATATACTTCACTTCCTGCCAGCAGAAAACAGCCCAATCCAAAATCTTGAAAATCCGGCTCACGGTCATATGTAACCGGTTGCGACTCTTTGGGCTCTTTACCTGTGCCCTGCACATATCCTAAAAAACCATTGGCATGTAAACTTTCTTTCGTCATCGCATTCCATGCTTTGATAACTATGGGCAAATATTTATTGTTATCCAATATTCCATTGTTAATACCCCAGGCCATCCCATATATAAATAAAGAAGTGCCGGTTAATTCTTTTCCACCAAAATTGGAAGGATCGTGCAGGCTTGCGTTCCAATAGCCATCTGTTCGTTGAATGGGGACCAGGGCCTGCATCATATTTTTATAATCAGCTAAGTATTCTGCATAATGCGGTTCATTCTTTGGAATAATACTTAATACCCGCACCAACGCTGCTACTACCCAGCCATTGCCACGGCTCCAGTAACAATCTTCGCCATTGGGTTCCTTATACGGCGGGTCAAAGTCTTTATCTCTCCACCATAAACCTTCGGCTGCATTAAACAATCCTTTATCACCATGTTTATATTTTGTGTATGCATACATCTCGTACATACGGTGAAAATAATTGGTGTCATTATATATAGCTCCCAGTTTTGCGAAAACCGGCATGGCCATTTGTATTGCATCCACCCAATTCCAGTCATCTATCTTAGCGCTTTGCATCATTTTATCAATGGATGCTTTAATACTGTCAATGCGCTCAGCTTTTTTATCCACCAGGTATAAATCAATATAGGTTTGTCCACAAGCCTGATTGTCGCCATTTCTTGTCCGGGTACCGTCTCTCAAATTCCATTTGTGTTTGGTAGCCCAATCAATGGCATAATCGTAGTATGCTTTCTTCTTATCAATACTATACAAGGCCATTAATCCTTCATAATACACAGCTCTTGTCCAGATATTACTTGGCCATGTTCTGTTTTTTGATGGCACAAAGATTGGTTTAAACGGATCGGGCCATTTACTCATAAAATACTGATTGGCCAAAGTAACAGTTTTTAATACCTGTCTGGAGGATGGAAGTTTTTGTCCGTTAGATATGGCAACAAGCCATAGCATAAAAAAGAAAAGAAAAGATTTTTTCATATAGCAATATTTCGAATCAGGAAACTAAGGCTGGCAATATTACCTGATTACCTTTAAAACAGTATCCTGCATTGTCCTGATACTAAAACATTTTTTTTAACCCTTCCCATTTCACTTTCCATTTACCATCCTTTGGTATGCCGGGATTGGAGATTTTATTTCCTTCCCAACCTGCACACATCATGGCAATAGCTGTAAGCAGCCCGCCATTTCCGGGAAGATAAATCGTTAACCGGTCATCCTGGTAATTATGACCATTATTAAGATAGGTATTGGTTTGAATAGGCATCAGTAAGGCATCTATTGCTTTGTCGGGTATACCCAGGCGGGCAGCAGTCATAGCCGTCAATGGAAAATCCCAGCCCCAGGTGTCTTTCCAGCTCCAGTTATTCCAAATCCAATCAAACGTATTTTTCATCAGGGTAATGTTTACCATTTTCGATTGAGGCAACATACCTAATACACCAAGCACAGATGGATGATCCGTTCTGAATTCAGGATTTGTATAAGAGTCTGTTGGTTGTTCTGCAAATAAATATTTATCCCCTTGTATAGGTAAGGGAGACAAATTTTTTACTACATCATCCCATTTTTTATTGCGGGGTAAGTGTAATCGTTCCCGCCATTTTTGTGCAGTAGTCAATGCCCAATACCAATAGACTAATTCATAGGTTGGATTAAAAGTTTCCTCGGCTTTAAAACGTTCCTGTGCAGCTATAACACCTTTACCCAGGATATATCTTTTTAAAACAGGATCATAAAAAGCATAGGAAGCTATAAAATCAGCCGTTGCAAAAACAAGTCCTTTGTATCTATTTAATGTTTGTATGGAATTGGTTTGATTATAAATCAACTCAGCAAAAGTTATAAAATGTGGTTGCTGCCATATTAAAAATGCACCAACGGAGGACGGGCCTTCATTTCCGTGGTTATCCGTCATTTTTTGCCAGCGTAGGCCATCATATCCCTGCCGTTTTGCAATTTTATAAGCATTCACTGTAACGTCAGTTTGCTTATACCAATTCATACTTTTTTCCAGTAATTCTTTTCTTCCCCATAAAGTAAAGTGAACTCCATGCCACCAATGCATTTCCAAATGTGGTCTGCCGTACCAACTATTATAGGTCAAACCGGTTTCCTGTGGTGGATAATTTCCGGCGCATTGAATTTTAGTCAGGTATTGAGAAAGTATAATCCTCCTTTCTAACTCATCAGCTCTTATATCTGTACTGCCGGCAAAATCAATAGCCCCGCCGCTTTTCCAGAATTTTTCCATTCCCTGCTGACTGCTTAGTTGTGTTTGTACAAAAGTAGGGGACGGTGATGCTGGTCGCTTTTCGCTGAACAAAAACGTTCCGGAAAATTCATTCCCGCTAACCGGTGAAAAAAGATATTGCTGATTGGAGTTCTTTTGCCCTTCGAAATGCTGCTGCCATTGAACTGTTGTATAATAGCTGGTTGTATCCAGGCTATACTTAATTAAAACGTTAGTGGCTGTTTGTGTTACAACAGTAGTTGCTGGTTTGTTTTTTTCGGAAAAATTATTGGCGGCGTCTTTCCAATCGGAAGTTGGAGACGGAAAATGTAAACTAATTTGTAACCGCTTTTCGGGTAACAAGGATGAAATTACTTTTACTCCAATAGCATCACTTTGCTGGTGACAATAGGTAAACACTTCCACCCGAACATCTTCTACCGTAAATGTTGAATGAATTTCCCCGGTGTACATATTTAATGACTGCACAATATTTTTTATATCTCTGACAGATGCAGCACTTCCATTCTTTTTAATTATTTCAAACCCGAGGCTTCCGAGATGGAGACGATGTGGGTTTTGCCGAAACCAGTTTACTGCATTTTTTTTTCTTTCCGGTTCTTTTAGTTGAACAGCATAACTAACGTCTCTTCCATTGAAATGATAATCTTTTAGTGTTTCTTCAAAACGATATAAATCTACCATTACTAAATCTATTTCTGGAATAGCATACTCTTTCATTTCTTGCACATGTTGTGCATCATCTCTTTTACCTAAAATACCTCCAAATACCACTGGGTGAAGTGTTTTAACTCTTCCTCCTAATAT
>JANMLJ010000590.1:0-2965 GCA_031372465.1 Chitinophagaceae bacterium
ACCAACACTTAAGTAATCAGGAGATACAAAATAAGTGGCTTTAATTGTTTTTCCAATTGTTGGACCGGGTACACTAACATCAATTGCCACAAATTTTTTCAGGAATGCAGGAACATTACCTGATAATATTTCTTTCAGCACCAATGAATCTCTTGCTGCCCATTTCATCGGAAATGCCTGGTGATAAAATTCAGTACCGGTAGTAGAAACAGATCGTTCGGGCCAATGCATTTTTTTTATTGACTGGCACGAACAGACAAGCAAAAGGAAGAATAGGCAACTTCGCAGCATACAGTAAGTTAATATATTCTCCTTTGAAAACAAGGGATTAAAACTTAATCGCCGCATCAAGAGAAAAGAAAAATATATTCTCCGTTTTCTCTGTAATCACCCTGGTCTGTGTTGGTCCTATAACCGGCTTAATTTTTATTGTTACCACTGCCGGATTGGCTGGAATGGAATAATAAGGAGTTATTCCAATAGTAAAATTCTTTACTGTGTAACTAAAGGGCAGACTAAATTCATAATTCTGCAAACTCAGTTTAGATGCTTCTTGCAAGGTAGCTGTGACAGTTGGGGGTTGTATGCCATTTTTTTTTGGCCTGAATCTCCTGTTACCAAAATAGGAAGCGTATAAATTTCTTGTTGTTGAATTGAGTACAAAAGATGGTGTGATTTCCAGTTTTTCGTCTGCCAATGTAAAACGATGATCAATACCCCAACTAAGCCAGTAGTCGTTTTTATTCCCCAAATTAATACCAGATTGAAGATAGGTTTCGATAAATCCAAAATCATACAGCGCCATAGCGGATATATCACCCTGTACTTCTGCCTTTACATTGGTGCTGTTGCTATTATAAAAAAATTTCTCCGCTGCAATTTCGCCCTGGAAATTACCAATATTGAAATCGTAACCAGCACCAATTGTAGAAAGATCTACCCGGCTATTACCTGAACTGACCAGGTATGAAAATGAGCCTTCTATAAAAAAACCAGATCGGTGATAATAAGCAATAGAAGGAGTAAGATATGGAGTAGCCATTGAGTCTTTGCGGCCATAATATACCGAGTTATTAATAAAGTTCAGTGAGGCATTGAAATAAGACTTGGCTGAATTTGTACTGTCCTGACCTGTTGCAAAAGCATAAGAAGCAATCAAGAAGCCAGTTAAAATATTTTTTCTCATAACAGTATTTTGATTTTGCAAAACTGCATAATGATACTGATGTAAACAAACCAAATATTACTGTATTGCTAATGATCAATCCTTGCCCAAACTTATCGCTATATTGTACGGTGCAATAAACCCCGCTTTACCTATCTTCGCCACAAATTTCTACAAATGAATCTTCATGAATACCAGGCTAAAGAGTTATTAAAAAAATATAATGTTCCCGTTCAGGAAGGCTTTGCCTGCACTACAGTGCAGGAGGCTGAGGATGCTTATCGCCAGATAAAAACACAGACAGGAAGTAAGTTTGCTATTGTAAAAGCACAGATACATGCCGGGGGCCGGGGCAAAGGAACGGTGAAAGAAAATGGTATCAATGGAGTAAAAGTGGCAAAATCGCTGGAAGATATCCAGGAATTCGCCGGCAAAATATTGGGGGGCACATTGGTAACCATTCAAACCGGACCTATTGGTAAAGTAGTCCATAAAATATTTGTTGCTGCCGATATGTATTACGATGGAATTAGCGATAGAAAAGAATTTTATCTCTCTATATTACTCGACCGCAGCATAGGGCAGAATGTAATCATGTATAGTACCGAAGGTGGAATGAATATTGAAGATGTTGCGCATAATACGCCAGAGAAAATATTTAAAGAGTGGGTACATCCTTCCGGTGGTCTGCAAGGCTTCCAGGCAAGAAAGATTGCCTTTAACCTTGGTCTTTCCGGAGAAGCCTTTAAGAATTGTATAAAGTTTGTTACTAATCTATACAATGCCTATGTTGGATTAGATTGTTCGATGCTAGAAATAAATCCGCTTTTCAAAGCAGCTGATAATAAAATCATTGCTGTAGACTGTAAAATGGGATTGGATGAAAACTCCTTAATGCGTCATGCAGATCTTGCTTCACTTAGAGATATCACCGAAGAAGATCCAACAGAAGTAGAGGCCGGTAAATACAACCTGAATTTTGTAAAACTTGATGGCAATGTTGGTTGTATGGTAAATGGCGCTGGATTGGCAATGGCCACTATGGATATGATTAAACTAAGCGGTGGCGAACCAGCTAATTTTTTGGATGTTGGTGGAAGCGCTAATGCTCAAACAGTAGAAGCGGGTTTTAAAATTATTTTAAAAGACCCTGCAGTGAAAGCAATTCTCATCAACATATTTGGCGGTATTGTTCGTTGCGACCGGGTAGCACAGGGTGTTATTGATGCCTACCAAAAATTAGGCAATATCAATATTCCTATTATCGTTCGTTTGCAGGGAACAAATGCTGTAGAAGCAAAAAAATTAATCGATGAAAGTGGCTTAAAAGTACAGTCTGCAATACTCCTTAGTGAGGCTGCTGACCTGGTAAAAAAAGCGGTGGCATAATTATATTTTAGTATTGAAATTCAATTAAGAAGAAGGGTAACACTTAAAAGTTATCCTTCTTCTTTTACAAGAATGTTCTGTTTCCCGTCAAAAATTCAATTTTTAAAAAAATCATCAGCCCTGATTTTTTTGTATCTTTCAACTAAAACTTTTTCATTTGCCGCACACCCACCAACTGGCTGCTATTATGTTTACCGACATTGTCGGGTACACGGCATTAATGGGGGATGACGAAGAAAAAGCATTTGATATCCTCCGAAAAAACAGGTTGGTACAAAGACCCATCATACAAAAATATAATGGCCGATGGATAAAAGAACTGGGAGATGGTGTGCTGGCAAGTTTTTCTAATGTCACAGAAGCGGTGCTTTGTGCAGGCAGTATTCAGCAAGCCATTACAGGTATGCACGA
>JANMLJ010000597.1:0-4060 GCA_031372465.1 Chitinophagaceae bacterium
TGTGTTTTTTCAAGAATTGTATAGTATGCATTTCGTTCTTTTCGTATCTGTGCACTCATACTATAAAAACGTTGTACAGCTCCATCTGCCCTGGCAAGTTGCATATCGGCAACAGCCCTGGCAATTCTACCATTGCCATCATCAAATGGATGAATAGTTACCAACCATACATGTGCGATGGCTGCTTTTATTACCGGATCTGTAGTAGTTGTTTCATTAAACCACTGTAAATATTTATTCATTTCATCCCGTAATAGTTCAGCGGCCGGTGCTTCGTAATGAATAGTTTCCTTGCCCATTGCTCCGGATACTACCTGCATCGGATCATGCGGTAAATTATCTCTCCATGCACCAACAACAATTTTATGCAGTCCGCTTCTGCCGGTTGGAAACAAGGCAGCATGCCATCCAAACAATCTTTCTTCCGTAAGCGGTTTATCAAAATGTTGCGTGGCATCAATCATCATTTCAACAACACCATCTATATGCCGATCTGCAGTTACCAATCCGGCTATATCCATACCAAGCCGGCGTGCAATAGATGAACGAACCTGCTCTGCATCCAGCAATTCACCTTCGATCTCGCTGCTTTTTAAAACATCCAATGTCAATGTTTGCAGTGTTGCTTCTGATTGCAGGGCAAAACCAAGAAGTTCCATTCGGCCCAATAACTTTCCCTGTTGATGTCTTACTCCGGTAAGCAATCCGTTTATTTTTTCGGCATTCCATGTAAAGGAAGGCCATCCCCGTAATTGATAGATATAAACACCCATTCTACGCAAATTATACGATGAATATAGTCATTAATCACCGCAAATTGAAATATACTACGCAATTTATGCGGTGAAAATGGGACATATTTTACGCATTGAGCAGGGGCCCGTGATGGAATTGTATATTCGTCTGAAGCGCCCATATCAATATTTATCGATAATAATTTTAAATTTTACTTTGACAATCAGTAGTTTAAGATCATTTCAACCGGATAAGCCTGTATTCGCACAGAACCTTGCTTGCTAAAAGATCAACCTTCTTTTATCTTTCCATTTAGTTCTGCCTCAAAAATAAATTCAGGTTATAGCCTTAAAAATACTTTATATATTCAGGTTATAGCCTTATATTTGCAGTATATATTTAAGGTTATATCCTTATGAAAAGCAAGAAAGAACATAAACTTATAGTTGAACAACTGGATAAAAAATTGGAGTCGTTCAACGTTTTCAGCGAAATAACTATTCCGTCTACCGGCTGGATACAAGCTATAAGAACGGCCTTAAAAATGTCGTTACGCCAAATGGGTAACCGGCTTTCCATTACTCCCCAAAGCATGAAAGAAATAGAACAAAGGGAGAAAGAAGGGAGCATTACTTTAAAAAATTTACGGGAGGCTGGTAAGGTATTGAACATGCAATTAGTGTATGGTTTTATTCCTAAAGACGAATCTCTGGAAAAAATGATTGAGCAAAAAGCGCATGAAATAGCTAAAGAAATAGTACTGCGGACTTCGCACAATATGATGCTGGAAGATCAGCAAAACTCAAAAGAAAGGATTGAAAAAGCAATAAAAGAAAGGGCTGAAGAAATTAAAAATGAAATGCCTGGTTATTTATGGGATTAGATGTTGATACTACCAATGGGCAAACGCCGCTGGATGAAGATGAAAAAGCCGGGTTGCTGATAAAAAGCATTACTACACAGCGTGAGTTGGATGAATTTGAGCAGCATAATATTGAGAAAGCTATGCTGTGGCTGCGGAAAAAGAAATTCAGTGCAGAAGAATTGCTTTCAGAAAAAATGGTCAGGGCATTACATCGCCGCATGTATGCAGGGGTATGGAAATGGGCCGGGGTCTTCCGCCAAACAGAAAAAAATATAGGTACTGAAAAGCATAACATCAGTACAGCTCTCCGGCAATTGATTGACGATTGCCTGTATTGGATAAAGCATTTTCAATTTCCCGAAGAAGAAATAGTGATCCGTTTTAAACACCGGCTGGTGCAGATACATTGTTTTGCCAATGGTAACGGAAGGCATTCCCGGTTAATGGCCGACGTTATGATGGAAAAAATTTTTCGTCTTCCTGCCTTTACCTGGGGAGCCGTCAACCTTACCAACCATGGCAACCCCCGTACTGTCTATATTAAAGCATTGAAGATGGCCGACGCTGGTAATTATAAAGACCTGGTGGCTTTTGCAAAATCATAAATGTTGCTGTTATACCAATATGATAAATTAAACAGCCCAATACATTTCACGCAAAGAATACGCAAAGAAAAGGCTGCGCAAAGAATACATAAGACTAATTAATATTTTGATGCCCGGGTTCGTGTCTTCACGAACCCAAAGATAATTTATCATACAGGTGTCTGGACACGCACCAAGGCATTCAGGCGTGTTAACCAACATTACTGTTTACACCATTCACCTTATACCAATTATTGAACCACAATAGCCACATAGACCACATAAGAAAAACACATAGGCTCTTCTATGTGTCAGTCCCCGCCTGAATGGCTTAGTCGGGCAGGTATTGTTTTCTATGTTCTTACCTGCCTGACGGTTTACCTGCCGAAGCCAAAGCGTAGGCATGGCCGGCAGGTGTGGTTAAAGAAAAATGATTCATTAATTTTATTGAACTACCGATGAAGTATAAAAGGTATTACAACCTTACAAAGCCTTTCCTTCACCCAATGTTTTAATAGCTGCTTCAAGAAATTTTTTCGTTTGTTCGTCCGGCGACTGTGGCAAAGCTGCTTTGGCAAATTGCAAGGCTTTTTTATAATCGCCCATCGCGGAGTAAATGCGCATCAAACCGGCATTGGTAGGCCAGGCGCCTTTGTTCTTATCATAATTTTTTTGAAATACCGCCAGGGCTTCTGGCAGTTTCTTTTCGCTGAGAAGCTGGCGTCCATATCCATGCAATTCAGCAGCCGATGCATTTTCCATCGCCGTGTTCATCATATCGGTGGCCTCTTTATCCTTACCCATTTTCACTAAGATCTTTGCCTTGGTGGAGAGTGCTGCAAAGGTTGTTCGGCCGCCGAGGTTGGGGTTGGTAGCTGAGTTGATCCAGTTCAGCGCTTCGTCGTAGTTGATATCATTGTTCACGCACCATTGGGCGGCTGATTCCAGGCTGGAGGGGTCAAAACCGATGGCACCGCTCATCTGCCGGCGGATATCTTCCAGCACGGTGGCTTTTAAATCTACTTCCACATGCAGGGGGAAGCTCCATCTTTCCCAATCCAAACTGATATCAACCGAATGGTCTGTCTGGTTGGAAAAATTATAGGCCAGCCGCTCCTGCATCTGGGGCTGATTTTTCTTTTGAGTGGTGGGTACATGAAGTACATCCAGTTCTTTACGATAGAAATAACTGCCCCATGCTTCGTGGTTTTTGTTGAATATAAGTATGCTATTGTCGGGCTGCACTTCAATAAAGAAAGCATATTTACCTGCGGGAAGTTTCAGGCCATAGATAGTAACATCGGTGGAGAAAGACATGACGGTGCACTCATCAGCACCGGCCCGCCATGGTGAAGCTACATTGGAGCCAAAGCCCAGCACGGTATAGCCAAAGGGTCCGATATCGGTACCATATATTTTTCCCTCACGGCCTTTTACACCCGGGGCACTATAGTGTATGTTGATTTCGGTAACGCCCACTTTACGACCGGTCATGCATACGGTATTGGTTATTTCCGGTATGCGCAGTGCCTGGCTAAAAGATGGTGTAGTATAAAATGCTGCAAGCAGTACAGCTGCGAATAAACTCTTTTTCATAAGCTTAATTTTAAACAAAGGAAGGTGGATTAAACAAGAAAATATAACCGCTGGTGGAAAAAGTGGGTTTGGGGAGGGTGGGTGGTGGAGAAATGAAGAAATTATTTAGCCGGCTATAGTGCTACTATTGAGCTTTCGTGCTATGCTCCGTTCGGTGTTCGGTAATTCTATTCAGCAATTAAAATATCGCATTGCTACATCTCCAATCCATTTTCCCATATCAACTGGTACAGCATTTCCAATTAGTCTATATGAACTTCTCTTATTTTCAAAAATAAAA
>JANMLJ010000647.1:0-2693 GCA_031372465.1 Chitinophagaceae bacterium
TGATACGAGTATAATTGAAGGCCGTATAACACTTAGTAATTCATTTCCTGAAAACAAAAGGGAATTTAAACCCGATGAAATAAAACAAGCTGTAACGTTCCGATGGACACCTGTTGTACCTAAACCACAACAAGCTGTGACGTATCGTTTAAAAGTATGGCAGTTGATGCAGGGACAAAGCGGTTCACAGGCCATGAGAACCAACCAACCAATCGTAACTAAAGATGTGGCAAACATAACAGAAACAACAGTAAGTGGAATTTATACCGGCCCATGTAAGCCACCTTATCTCTGTGATTTTATCTGGAGCGTTGAAGCAAGAACAACTCAGGCTGGGGCAGCTCCAAGAATAATTGGCACAAGTGAAGCAACTACATTTAATTTAAAAACAGAGTTGCAAACACAAATAATTCTTCCAATAACAGAATATACAGCTCCAAAATTGATAGCACCTGATAACGGGAACAAAGTTTTACCCGGAAGCGTTGGAGAGATGCTTTTGTTCAAATGGACAGCGGTTACGCCAAAAACACCAGAACCCGTTACCTATCGCTTAAGAGTTTGGCAGTTGATGCAGGGACAAAATGCTTCGCAAGTAATGAGAACAAACCAGCCGATTGTTACTAAAGATGTAGATAATATTACTGAAGTAACAATCAGTAATATTTATACCGGTCCTTGTAAACCACCTTATTTGTGCGACTTTATCTGGAATGTACAGGCTATAACATATAATGGTATGGCTATATCGACAAGTAAAACCTTCCATTTAGAAATTGTTATTAAGTAGTAAAAAACAGGACTATCTCTAACCATTAAATGAAAAATAATGATTAGTAACAACCCGATTTTTATAACAATACTATCGATGATTTTATCAATGGAAGCCATGTCACAAGAAGCAACTATTGAAAAAACAAAGTTTGCCATCAATGGCACGGCCGGTATTAGTTATGAATATTATGGCCTAAGTAAAAAGCCAGTTGGCTGGACAGGTTATTCTCCCCGCAAACCCTGGAACCAGGTGCGGTTTAATTTTTCACCCAATATGCAGTTTGGAAAAAACTTCTCAATGCCATTCAATTTTAACTTTGCATTGAAGCCCACTAATTATGCAGGGCCATACAGCAATATCTCTAAACAGAGTTTTAGCCAGTTCATCACCAACCCGATGAACAGTTTTGGATTGAACCCAAAATATAAGTGGGCAGAATTTCAATTAGGTACACAGTATCTGAATTATTCTGAATTAAGTACTGGTGATATCGGGGTGTTTGGTGCAGGGTTTGATTTACGACCCGGGAGTTATATCATTAAATTCTTCACTGGATTATCGCAACAGGGCGTTAACTACTTTACCGGACCACCGGCGACAAACGGGGCTTATAAAAGAAAGAACTGGATGCTCTCTATCGGTAAAGCAAAGGAAGAAAAATATGAAGTGGCTATCAACTTTGTAAAAGCAAAAGACGACAGCGCTTCTTCTTCACCACGCCCAGTGCTGATAAAACCACAGGAAGGGTTCACCATGAGTTTGGTAAGCAAAGTATTTTTCAATAAAGGGTGGTATGTGAAAATGGAAGGGGCACAATCTATTTATACAAAAAATTTATTATTACCTCTTGATATAAGTAAAGCTTCTCTCAAACCATTTATTAAGGCCCACACTTCAACGGCCAAAGATTTTGCAGGCGATGCCGCTATTGGTAAGAAAGGAAAGAACTTAGATATTGGCTTAAAACTAAAATACATCGGAGCCGGTTTTCAAACACCCGGCTACCCATTTATGCTGCCCGACCGGTTTGATTATACATTAAACACAAGATTTAATGCCTGGAAAAATAAAACAGGCGGTTATAAAATGAATGTAGTGGCAAGTGGCGGGCAGCGGGTTAATAATGTGAGTAACACTACGCTGAAAGCAAAACAGTTTATAGGTAACCTGAACTGGTTCACACAATTTGATGACCACTTTAGTTTGAATGTTAGTTTCAATAACTTTGGTTTTCAAACTCCCAGTGGTCTGAATCCATACGGGATAAAAAATGTAAGCAATGATTTTGGGGTGAACCCAGGCTACACCTGGGGAAATGATAAAGTGATTCACTTACTCAGCCTGAATTATAATTACAGTAAGTATGATGAACGGGATGTGATCACTGGTCTGGTTACTTCTAACAATACACATACTGCTTTACTGACTTATGTACCTACTTTTTTAACCAAAGACCTGTCGCCTGATTTTAGTCTGATGATTTTCCGCAACTCAATGCCGGGTTTTAAATTAAAGCTTATCACTTTCAGCAGTGGATTGAGCTGGTCGGCTGCAAAGAAAAAAATGAATTTCAGGGCACAGGCACAATACAATTATTCAAAGACCAACAGTTTTACCAACAACAATAACATCATCGTTTCTTTGAATAACGACTGGAAGCTATCAAAAAAACTAATCTGGACAACATTTATAAGTACGAACCAATTTAAATATGGCAATGAAATAATTCCCAATAATGCCCGGTATCTGGAAAGTAATATCCGGACAGGGTTTCAATACAAGTTTGGGAAGGCCCCCTAACCCTTCGAAAAACCCGATAGCTATCGGGTCTGGGTATAACCCCGCAAAGTGGACTTTTAAAGTCATTATAATTTGAACCTTCTTTCAATTATTTATATGAAAAAAATATTTTTAATAG
>JANMLJ010000661.1:0-7943 GCA_031372465.1 Chitinophagaceae bacterium
ATGGCATATTAATACAACTTCCTTTGCCTAAAAATATTTCTGACGAAAATATTATTAGTGCCCTCAGTACTGATAAAGATGTGGATGGGTTTCATCCCGAAAATGTTGGTAAGTTATTGCAGGGCATACCAACTTTTATACCAGCAACTCCGCACGGTATTATGCTGTTACTGGAACATTTTAAAATTGAGACAAAAGGAAAACATGCGGTAGTAGTTGGCCGCAGTAATATTGTCGGCCGGCCAATGAGTGTACTTTTAAGTAACAATACTAATCCGGGTAATTGCACGGTGACCCTTTGTCATTCTCATACAAAAAGTATAAAAGATTTTTGTTTGCAGGCAGATATTATAGTAGCTGCATTGGGCAAACCAGGATTTATTACAGCTGATATGGTAAAAGAAGGTGCAGTTGTTATTGATGTAGGTATTACAAGAATTGCAGATACGACGAAAAAAAACGGATTTAAATTATTCGGCGACGTCGATTTCGATACAGTAGCTCCTAAATGCTCCTGGATTACTCCGGTACCCGGTGGTGTAGGACCGATGACTATTGCAGCACTTCTGAAAAATACCTATCGCTCTTGTATGCAGAAGAACTAATACTATCTAACGAATTCTTCAATTACTTTTCCATTACAGATAGATAAACTATAGTACCGGATAGAACTTAACAATATTGAAATTTTTCATTGCTAAGAATAACTATTAGCTAAACAAATCAATTAAGAATTTATTTTGACAGATATAAATAAAATATCCTCACTTCCGGTAATGGAACATTTTTATACGTTGCAGGGAGAAGGTTATCACCAGGGGAAAGCCGCTTACTTTATCCGGCTTGGAGGTTGTGATGTCGGCTGTGTCTGGTGTGATGTAAAAGAAAGTTGGGATGCAGAAATACATCCAAAGATGGATGTACTACATCTTTTGCTAGAAGTTAAGAAAACACCAGCACAAATAGTAGTCATCACCGGTGGAGAACCGTTGATGCACAATCTAGATGAATTAACCAATGAATTTCGAAAAGCCGGGCTTCAGCTTAATATTGAAACTTCAGGCGCCCATCCACTTTCTGGATTATGGAACTGGATCTGTTTATCGCCCAAAAAATTTAAAGCCCCGCTGGAACCGGTACTTCAACTTGCCCATGAGTTAAAAGTTGTCATATTCAACCAATCAGATTTTTCCTGGGCAGAAAAATATGCCGCACTGGTTTCACCAACCTGTAAACTTTACCTGCAACCGGAGTGGGATAAAGCAACTACCATTACACCAGCGATCATTGCCTATATAAAAACACATCCGCAATGGGAACTTTCGCTTCAAATTCACAAGTATATCAATGTGCCGTAAAGGGAGAGGCTATCTTAAAAGCTAAATATTGCCGGTCCACAAGACCCTGAGGGGAAGACGGATTTACCCACCGAAGCATTAGCGTAGGAGGGAAGTCGGGAAGAAAATAGTAGTTGAATTTCAATACTTACCGTCTTATCGCCTTACCGGCATTTATTGTTGAATTGACTTTTGGGACAGCCTCTTTTAAAAATAAATGTGTCTTAAATCCTGAACATGCCGAAGGAGCATCTCTTTAACATTTTCTTCATCAGTTTGGAAAATAAATTAATTTAGCTTGCAAGGCCATTGCATAAATCCTGAAAAAATCGTAACCATATCTCCATGAAAAAACTTGTGTTATTCATTGTCACTTTCTTAACCATTTCTTCCGCTTATTCCCAATATGACCGGGCTAAAATCAACAAGAAAGCCATTCAGCTTTACGACCTCGCTTTACAAAGAATTGATGATGGCAACCTGACTATTGCTGCCGGCCAATTAATGCAGGCCATTGAATCAGATAAAAATTTTGTGGAAGCTTACCTCACGCTGGCAGCCATTTATGGAAAATTGAAAAGTTATAAAAGCAGTATACTTAATTACGAAAAAGCGATAAGCCTTGACTCTAACTACACACTGGATTATAAACTGGCTTATTCTATTCAATTGGCCGGACAGGGAGAATTTGACAAAGCATTAACCGCGGTTAATGAATTGCTGACAAAAAAGCCGCCAAAAAATCAAACCAGTTTAGCTTCTGCACAAAAAAGGAAACAGTCGTATGAATTTGCCATTGACTATGAAAAGAAAAATAGCAATACGTTGTATGTGTTTGCACCAAAAAATATGGGTAGTACAATAAACACGAATGAATCAGAATATTTTCCTTCCCTGACGATTGACGGCAAAGAATTGGTTTTTACGCGTCGCATAAAAAATTTCAATGAAGACTTTTATTACAGTAAACGCAAAGTTGATGAATGGGACCAGGCTAAGCCTATGGAAGGAAATGTAAACACTGATCAAAATGAAGGGGCGCAAAATATTTCACAGGATGGACAATGGTTAGTTTTTACAGCCTGCAACAGGCCCAATGGATTTGGCAGTTGTGATCTGTATATTTCTTATTCAACTCCGCAAGGCTGGAGTGAAGCCGTTAATCTTGGCGGAAAAATTAATTCTGAAGCATGGGAATCGCAACCCTGTTTATCCCCCGACAAAAGGGATATATATTTTACCAGCAAACGGGCCGGCGGTTACGGAGGAAGTGATATTTATGTAAGCCATCTTCAACCCAATGGCAAATGGAGTGACCCGGAAAATTTAGGCGCTGAAATAAATACTGTTGGTGATGAAGCCTGCCCATTTCTTCATGCCGATAACCAGACATTATACTTTACTTCTAACGGCCTGCCGGGCTATGGTGGAAATGATTTGTATTATGTCAGAAAAAACCCGGGAAATGTTTGGAGCAAACCAGTGAACCTTGGATTCCCCATCAATACAATCAGCGATGAAGGGACTTTGTTTATTGCTGCTGATAGCAAAACAGCCTATTATGCCAGTGACCGCAACGATAGTAAAGGTGGCCTTGATATTTATAGTTTTGAATTACGTCAGGATATCCGGCCCAATAAAACATTATGGGTAAAAGGCCAGGTGTCAGATAAAAAAACAACGAAGGGTATTGCCTCTTCAGTCGAGTTGATTGACCTGAGCTCCAAACAAACTATTACTAAAGTGCAGACTGATGAGTCAGGAAATTATTTCATCACCTTACCTGTTGGAAAAGACTATGCTTTTAATGTAAACCGGAAAGGTTATCTGTTTTATTCTGACAATTTCTTCATGATGAATAAATCGCCGGATTCTGTTTATCAAAAAAACATCGCATTACTACCAATTGAAACCAATGCAAGCGTAGTTTTAAAAAATATCTTTTTTAATGTTGGCAAGTTTGAATTAAAAACTGAATCACAGGTAGAATTGGAAAAATTGATTCAGTTAATGACTGAAAATCCAACGTTGAAAATTGAAATAAGTGGTTATACGGATAATGTGGGCAAACCCGCAGATAATTTATTGTTAAGCAATAATAGGGCAAAAGCTGTTGTTACATACCTGGCAAGTAAAGCCATTCCTGTGCAACGCTTAACTGCCAAAGGTTATGGCGAAACAAACCCAAAGGCTGAAAATAAAACGGAAGATGGCCGGGCATTAAACAGGCGGACAGAAATGAAAGTGGTTAGTCAATAGTTAAAAAAAAAATTAACTTTAAGTAAAGTATAAAGTATGAAACTCACCATAATAATAATAAAAGGCGAAGAATTTTATGTGGCCTCCATAAAAGAAATCCCTGCTGTGCTTACACAAGGTGCAACAGTGGAGGAAGCGAGAACAAATGTACTGGATGCACTTCAGTTATATTTAGAGGATATGCAACAAGAGCCAGACTACGTTAATACTGTTTTAGAAGAAGACTTAATCATTGTTTCCTGATGTCGGTAAAGAGAATTAAGTTCATCCGGCATCTTGCCAGTCATGATTGCTACCTGCATCGCCCTGGCGCCAAACATGACATATACCAAAACGTTATTACTAAAAAGAAAACAACCATTCTATGTCATCCTAAAGTGGAAAAATTTCTTTTTGATGCTAATTGCAAGCAGTTGGATATAACAAAAATATGAGCACATCGATTTGAATATGCATAAAGGATATTTCTTAATTTATGAATGACGAACTACTTTACCAGCTTGCTTTAACACTTATACCCAACATCGGCCCGGTGCAGGCAAAAATTTTATTGCAACATTGTAATGCAGAAGAAATTTTTCATGCAAAAAAATCGTACCTCGAAAAAATAGAAGGCATTGGTCCAATCAGGGCAGCAGCTATTGCCGGATTTAAAGATTTTTCAAAGGCAGAAGAAGAAATAAAATTTATAGAGCAATATAAAATAAAACCTCTTTTCTTAACAGATAAAGAGTACCCAAAGAGATTATTGAATTGTTATGACTCCCCTACCCTGTTATTTTTTAAAGGAGAAGCCAATCTGAATTCAGAAAAAATTGTTGCCATCATTGGTACTAGAAGTAGTACCGACTATACCAAACACATTACAGAAAAGTTAGTAAAAGAACTGGCTGCTCATCACGTAATGGTAGTCAGTGGTCTTGCTTTTGGGGCTGATGCAATTGCACATAAATCAGCTGTTAAAAATAATTTACCCACCGTGGGCGTACTGGCACATGGCCTTGATCAGCTATATCCAACTGAACATACAGGACTGGCCAAAGACATGATAAAACATAAAGGTGGTTTGCTGACAGAATTCAAAAGCAAAACAATCCCTGATAAGCATAATTTTCCAACCCGTAACAGGATCGTTGCGGGAATGAGTGATGCGACTATAGTTATTGAAACCGGTTTAAAAGGCGGGAGTATGATAACCGCAGAATTAGCCAATAGTTATAATAAAGATGTATTTGCCTTTCCTGGAAAAGTGACAGATACAAAAAGTGCAGGCTGTAATTATCTTATAAAAAGTAATAAAGCCATGTTATTGACAGATGCGGCCGAATTGCTCCAGGTAATGAATTGGGAAGATAATCCTAAAGGAAAAAAAGAAAGAAAAAGTCAGCGGGAATTGTTTATTGAAATGACAACCGATGAAAAAATAATCATTGCCATCTTAAGAGAAAAAGAAAAAGTATCCATTGATGAAATCAACCTGAAAAGCGGGCTGAGCAGCAGTGCGGTTGCTGCTGCCATATTAAGTCTTGAATTACAAAACGTCATTCTATCTTTGCCCGGTAAGCTTTACCAGGTAGCCTGATAACCAGGCAACGAAAACGCTCATCTCATTGTCCTGAGTAATAAAATACTGTTAGTATCTGCAGTTGGTAAACGAATGAAGTTTTTTTATAAAATTATAGCCCTTTTTACGGCAGGCTTTTTATTACTGGATGCACAAACAGTATTATCACAGTCCTGCTCTACGTTGGGACAAACTCCTGCAACTGCTTTTCCTGTTTGTGGTACCACTACATTCAGGCAAAATGATGTTCCACTTTGCAGTACCAATAATTTATTTGTTCCTGGTTGTTCCGGCAGCGGTGGTGCAAACTATCAAAACAAAAACCCTTTCTTTTATAAGTTTATCTGTTATACTTCCGGCACTTTAGGCTTTGTGATTACTCCACTTGCTGCCAATGAAGATTATGACTGGCAGTTATATGATATCACCGGCCGCATCCCCGATGATATCTTTACAGTAAACACGTTGGTTGTTACCGGTAATTGGGCAGGCACTTATGGCCCAACTGGTGCAAGAGCCGGAGGAGTTACCGGAATTCAATGCGCATCCGACCCTGCTGCTAATGCGCCAACTTTTGCAGCAATGCCAAATTTGATAGCAGGACATCAATATCTATTAATGATCAGCCATTTTACGGATGGACAAAGCGGTTATGATTTATCATTTGGTGGAGGCAGTGCAGTAATTACTGATCCCTTAAAGCCACAACTGGTAAAAGCTACGCCAGATTGCGCTGGTATGAAAATTACGTTGACGCTAAATAAAAAAATTCTATGTAATTCAATTACAGGCAGTGGAAGTGAGTTTAGTTTTTCCGCTGCTGTTGGTGTTGTATCAGCAGTTACCGATTCATGCGCCTTTGGTTTTGATTTTGATGAAGTGATTATCTCCTTAACTACACCACTCCCGAGCGGCACTCATCAGTTAATAATCAACAATGGATCAGATGCCAATACACTGGTAGATAATTGCGGCAATTCAATTCCTGCTGGTGAAAAAATTTCATTTGATTATTTTATTCCTCAACCTATAATGGCAGATAGTATGGGCAAACCAGCCTGTACAACTGATTCGGTAGTTATTTTTTATCCCAAAAAAATAAAATGTTCCACTATCTCACCAACCGGAAGTGATTTTTTGGTAACCGGCCCCACTCCAATTACCATTATAGGAGCTTCGGGGAATTGTGTAAATGACTTATCAGACCGGATTGTTATAAAATTCTCCTCCCCTGTTTATTCGAAAGGAAATTATTCATTATCTATACAGCCTGGTCTTGATGGCAGCCCCATTTATGATCTATGTGGACAACCCCTGCTATCTCAAACACTCTTATTTATGACTGCGGACACTGTTTCTGCATTATATAACTATACAGCAAGACTTGGCTGCCTGCGGGATACTTTAACTTTTACACATAATGGTGCGCATGATGTAAATAGCTGGAACTGGATCTTTAATAACGGAACGCCTATCGTCAATCAAACACCAACCATAGTATGGTCTGCAGCAAGTACCAATACTATTCAATTAATTGTCAGCAATGGCGTTTGTAAAGATTCGGCCAACAGTACCGTCGTCTTGAACAATGAAGTAAAGGCAATTTTCTCCATGACTGATATTATCTGCCCCGAAGACAAATTAGCATTGATCAATAACAGTATTGGGCTAATAGATTCATGGAACTGGAAATTTGATGTTATCGGAACAAGCCTACTAAAAGATCCATTGCCTCAACTTTTTCCAACCATTGGAAAAGAAGCTTTTTACACAGTTAAATTAACAATTACCAATAATGCATTGAATTGCCGTGACAGTACCAGCAAAACGATAACTGTACTTGACTTTTGTCTTATTGAAGTGCCCACTGCTTTTACACCGAATAATGATGGTTTAAACGATTATTTCCGGCCACATACGGCCTTAAAAGCAGATAATTATGACTTCCAGGTTTATAACCGCTGGGGGCAATTGGTTTTTAAATCCAACAATTGGAGAGATAAATGGGATGGCAGGATAAAAGGCATTCTCCAATCCACAGGGGTATTCGTATGGACTTTGCGCTATGTGCACCGGGATACCAAACTGCCGGTTTTTAAGAAAGGAACAGTGACCCTGATACGATAAGAATTTCATTTTTGTAAATATTTTGCTGCCGCCTTATCTTTGCCCATGGCAACAAGAAATTACTCCCCCCAACAAGTTACAAGCAAATTTTTCGGTGAAGGCCTCACCTTCGATGATGTGCTGCTGATGCCCGGTTACAGCCAGGTACTACCACGTGATGTTGAAATCAAAAGCCATCTTACCAAAGATATAATGCTAAATGTGCCGTTGTTGTCTGCAGCAATGGACACCGTTACAGAAGCTTCACTCGCCACAGCATTGGCAAGAGAAGGAGGCCTCGGCATTCTGCACAAAAACATGCCGATAGAAAAACAAGCTGAACAGGTACGAAAAGTAAAAAGAAGTGAAAGCGGATTAATTATTGACCCGATTACATTACTGGCCGATGCCACTATTGGCGATGCATTGAAACTGATGCGGGAAAACAAGATTGGTGGTATTCCCATCATTGATAAAAGCGGAAAATTAGTCGGCATTCTTACCAACCGTGATTTACGTTTTGAAGACAACCCCAAACGTAAAGTGAGTGAAGTAATGACGAAAGAAAATCTGTACACTGCACCAGAAGGAACTGATTTGAAAAAAGCAGAACAGCTTTTCAAAAAAACAAAAGTCGAAAAATTACCAATTGTTAACAAGCAGGGAAAACTAACCGG
>JANMLJ010000042.1:0-1702 GCA_031372465.1 Chitinophagaceae bacterium
AAAATCAGCAACAAGTAGATAAGTTTTCATTACAGTAATTAAGCTCTTACTTTTTATGATGAATCAAATATCCCTTACTATTAAAAATACGAAATTGTAATTGCCTAATTTTCAAATTGTTAGATCTAAGTTATATAGATGTGATTAATTAAACAGCCCAATACATTTCACGCAAAGAAAAGAAAAGGCTGCGCAAACCTGCCTGCCGGTTTATCTGCCGAAGCAAATGCGTAGGCATGGCAGGCAGGGAATACATAAGACTATTTATTATTTCGCTTTGATATTATTGTCTTTAAAGTCATCCTGGAAAATAAAAAAGACTGAAACTGGTAATTATGCCGGAGATCTCCTTTAAGATTTCGCCAAAAAGGGATTTGTAGTCAAAGATGTAATGAATTCTTCCATGTTATCGGGTGTGATAATTTTTCCGGTTGCCCCGGGATAGTTATTGGTAAAGGTTTTACTGATTATACCTTTTGCTTTGGGGTTCCATTTAAACTCAAAGGCAAACAGTTGTCCATCTCTTTCTTCTATATAATCAATTTCCTGTTGTGCTTGTGTTCGCCAAAAGTATCTGCTGCAATAAATTTTATTATAGTGTAAATATTTCAACCGTTCTGTCATTAACCAGTTTTCCCATAATGCCCCGGCATCTGTACGTAAAGCCAATGGCTTAAAGTTGTTGATGATGGCATTGCGGAGGCCGTTATCATAAAAATAAATTTTGCGGTTTTTCTTTAGCTCATTTCGCACATTTCGACTGAAAGAATACAAACGGTAAACAATAAATGCTTTTTCTAACAGGTCAATATAGCGTTCCACTGTTTCCTTATCCATACCGGTAAGCTGCGCCAGTTCGTTATAGCTTATTTGTTGCCCCATTTGCAACGCCAATGCTTGTGCCAGTTTACCGATACGATCAGGATATTTAATATTTTTCCAACTGAGTATGTCTTTATACAAATAGCTGCTACCTAATGATTGCAGCAGATCCTGGCTTTCCGTTGGTTTATTCACCACTTCAGGATAGTAGCCATAAATGAGGCGGTTTTCCAATTGTCTTTTTTCAGTAAACCAATCAGTATGGTTTACCATTTCTTCAAAGCTAATGGGCCAGATATTATACTCCCATTTTCTGCCGGTCAGCGGCTCATTAATTTTATCAGCCAGTTCAAAAGCACTACTGCCTGTTGCCATTATTTTTACACCGGGTAAAGTGTCATGAATTATTTTCAATGTCAGCCCGATGTTTTCAATTCGTTGCGCTTCGTCTATCACCACCAATTTTTTGTTGCCAATAAGATTTTGCAGTTTGATACTATTTGCATTGGTAATGGCTGCCTGAACATCTGCTTCATCGCAATTCCAGGTACTGTATGACAAACCCGATTCCTTAGCAATTTTAAGTGCCAATGTTGTTTTACCTGTTTGTCTCGGGCCAAACAGCACCACTATTTTATTATCGCTGAATTGCTTAAGAATTGCTTTTTCCTGTAGACGAACTATCATATATTTCTCGTTTAAATACGAATAAAAGTATAATATATTTCGTATAGAAACGAATAATATTATAATTAAACGATAAACTGTTGATTTTCAATAATACAGATTTTTAAAGGCAGAATCAGAAAAAACTGAATAGAATGCAGATAAAAGTATCTGGCCAAACAGATTTTTTGTCAGGTGACAAATAGGAGTACCC
>JANMLJ010000058.1:0-3771 GCA_031372465.1 Chitinophagaceae bacterium
GCAACACCTTCAATGGCTGTAATACGGCCGCTCATGGTACCGGGGCCAAGCCACCGGGCTTCCATCATTCCAAAAGTGGAAGAGTTGATTTGTGTTTGTGCTATTACCTGAAAAGAAATGATTGTTCCTATTAAAAAAAGGAAGACGCTGGAAAATAAAGGCATTAAATTTTTCATATACAGTTGTTTTGAATATTCGAATCTAAAAAAGAAACCCCGATATCCCGATAGCTATCGGGAACGGGGCTGCTTAAGATTTTATAAATATTATTTAGCCAGTTTGAAAATCGCTTCATCCACTGGTTTGTTTACTTCCACTTTTGTCATATTTAACTCTCCGAAAGGAAGGGTCATAGACATAGCAACAACAATTCCTTCTGGAAGTTTCTGGTAGTTACTGAAATTGGTTGTTATTTCTGCTTCCTGACCATTTGACTTTTGTTTAGCGATAGTGCGTATGATATGAAAAGATTTTGGATCTATAAACAAAGTCTCTGATTTTCCTGATTTAAAAGTAAGAATCAGTTTAAAGCATTCCGTACCTTCCACATCATCTTTACCCACTAATTCAACAGAAGAGCCTTTTTCTTTATAATCAATCAATTCACCCTGCGCATCCAACTGAGGTTGCCCTTCTTTAATATCTTCTTCTGTTAAAGGCTCTGGCTGCATTTGTCCATTGAAAGGCATAAAGTTCCAACCGGCTACCGGAGTCATAATGTTGAATCCTTTCATTCCGGCCAGCGAAATATCCTGGCGGGAACCCTTATTATGAAGAACAGTTTGGACAACAGCTACTTCAGCACCTTGTACCACCATTGCCCCTTCGTATTTGATACTGGAAACTTTTCTCCAGGCTTCGAGGCCACCAACGGCTTCCACATGTTTTGAAATAATTTCTTCCACCGTTTGTGCAGAAGCAAAAATGGTAGTGGTCAATAAAAGAGAAAATAATAGTATTCGTTTCATTTGTTGTGTTTTAAATGGTAAAAAACTAGATTGCAAATGTAAAGTTTCGGAATTATCAAATGAGTACTTTTAACGTAAACTAACAAAATAATCAGATGAACGGTTCATTTTCAATATCAGGACAGCTCGTGGATGTACACACCCAGACGATCTACCCGGCTGAAGTAGTTGTCAGGGAGGGAAAAATAGTTACGATCTCTAAGATTCCCGACTCCCGACTCCTGACTCCAGACTATATTCTTCCCGGTTTTATAGACAGTCACGTCCATATAGAAAGCTCTATGCTGGTTCCTTCCGAATTTGCAAGATTGGCTGTTGTACATGGCACGGTGGCTACTGTAAGCGACCCGCATGAAATAGCAAATGTGTGTGGTTTAGAAGGAGTTGAGTTTATGATCGAAAATGGAAAAACGGTTCCTTTTAAATTCAATTTTGGTGCACCCAGTTGTGTACCTGCCACCATTTTTGAAACAGCGGGTGCCGCTTTAAATGCAGTTGATGTAGAAAAATTATTACAAAGAGATGACATAAAGTATTTAAGTGAGATGATGAATTTCCCAGGTGTGTTGAATAAAGAGGAAGAAGTGATGAAGAAAATTGCTGCGGCGCACCGTTCGGGCAAACCGGTAGATGGACATGCACCGGGGTTGAGGGGGGAAAAGGCGAAACAATACATAAACCCGGCCTCCCTCGAACTTCGTTCCCAAACTTCGCAAAGCTCATTTGCCCCCGAAGGAAAAGCCTCCCCAAACCCCTCCGCAAGAGGGGCTTTAGAACCCGATAGTTCAAGTATTGATTATAGTTATCCAGCTATAGAGCTAAACAAAGAGACTTTTACAAAAGCAGACTCTAAGAACCCCCTAACGGGGGGCAGGGGGGCCGTAATTTCCACCGATCACGAATGCTTTACCGCTGAAGAAGCTCTGGACAAATTACAATATGGCATGAAGATCATCATCCGGGAAGGAAGTGCAGCCAAAAATTTTGAAGCCCTGATAGATCTATTGCATGATCATCCTGATATGATGATGTTTTGCAGTGATGATAAACACCCGGATAGTTTAGTGCTGGGTCATATCAATCAACTTTGTGCAAGAGCGGTGGCTAAAGGCATTAATCTTTTTAAAATTCTGAAAGCCGCTTGTGTCAATCCGGTTAATCATTACAAATTAGATGTGGGATTATTAAGAGAAGGTGATGCAGCAGATTTTATTGTGGTGAAGGATCTGAAAAATTTTGAAGTGACTAATACATTTATTAATGGTGAGTTGGTGTCTGAAAACGGAATATCCAATATTAAAACTACAAAATCGGGTATAGTCAATAACTTTTCCTGTGAAAAAAAAGAAGTAACTGACTTTGCGATACCATTCACTATTGACCATTCACCACTGACAATACCCGTTATTGAAGCATTAGACGGCCAGCTTATCACCAACCGGCTTTCGTTTACACCAAAAGTAGTAGACGGAAAAATAGTCAGCGATGTGGAAAGGGATATTTTAAAGATCGTTGTAGTAAATCGCTATACTAATGCACCAATAGCCAAAGCCTTTATTAAGAATTTCGGATTGAAACAGGGTGCTATGGCATCCTCTGTGGCGCATGACAGTCATAACATAGTTGCCGTAGGCGTGGATGATGAAAGTATCTGCAGGGCCGTGAACCTGGTGATTGAAAAAGAAGGCGGAGTAAGTGCAACCTCACCCCTACACTTCTCCATTAATGGAGAGGGGGTTAAGAACCCTAAAGAACTAATTTTACCACTGCCCGTTGCCGGGTTAATGAGTAATGAAGATGGATATAAAGTAGCAGCAGATTATACTACCCTGGATAAAATGACCAAAGACGATCTTGGTTCCACCCTTACTTCACCATTTATGACACTTTCTTTTATGGCATTGCTGGTGATACCACATTTGAAGTTGAGTGATAAGGGATTGTTTGACGGGGATAACTTCAGCTTTGTGTAACCATTTTCTATCTTCCGTAAGTTAATTACTGTAAGGGAATGTTTATTATGTTCAAATTAAAAGCGACACCTGGTTTATTATTGATTTAACTCATTATCCTGTTGAATATATTTTCATGCACCGGTAATAAACAGGAAGGAAAACAAGAAAGCTCATTTTTTTTAATATTTTTATATCCCTGTTTGTAAACATTTCGTATGAAAGCAATATGCGCTTTTCTTTTTTTAACAGTACTGATTTCCGCTACTAAAGCGCAGGTAGTAGTAACAGAACTCAATCGTTTAAATAATATAAATCATAAAAAAAAGATAAGCATCGACAGTACCGGATGGAAACGTAACGGCGTGTTTATTTTAAATGTCAATCAATCTGTTCAAAGTGAATGGAGCAGCGGCGGCGAAAATTTTATGCTGGGCTTCAATACCATTCTGAATAAGACCATTCATCATAAAAAAGGGAAATACTCGTTTGATACTTACCTCGATATGGAATTGGGGCTGGTATTTGCCACCAGCTATAAGAAATTCAGAAAAACAACAGATCGCTTCGATCTTACTTTTGAAATAGAGCACAAAATTGGCAAAAAAAATCATTTCAATTATGGGCTGCTTGCCAATGTAAATACACAACTGTTCAGCGGCCATGAATATGTATCAGCATTTCACCGTAAAATATCTAATTTTCTTTCTCCCGGAAAAGCACTCTTGTCAGTTGGTATCGATTATAAAAACATCACAAAAAAATCGTATATCTCGCTATTTGCCACTCCGGCTAGTGTACGGCTGATAACAAAAGTTGATCCTGATTTTTATCCCACTAAAAGATTTGGC
>JANMLJ010000059.1:0-1506 GCA_031372465.1 Chitinophagaceae bacterium
ACATCTGATTTGATTGCCTGGTTCCAGCCATAAGGGCCTTTTACCGCTGTTTCCAATTGGGGAGCCTGGTTGAAATTGAATCCACCGCCACCAAAGCCGCCGGCACCAACCTGACGCTGCGGCGTGCCATAATCTGTGTAAATGTCAATAAATGATGGATAAATAAATTTACCCTTGCAGTCCATTTCAACAGCACCGGCGGGAGTTTTTATTCCAACACCAATGGCAGTAATTTGTCCATCTTTAATAACAAGTGTTGCATTCGTTAAAGTGGTTGTTGCATCTTTTACAATTGTAGCATTAGTAAAGGCATAATAACCATGGCGTGGATCGGCAATTCCGTTTTCGGGGAAGGTGACTTGGGCATGTATCGCCGATGTACAAAGTAATAAGACAAATACAAAAACCATCCGATACTTGTCGGATTTGAAAAAGAAGTTGGTTTCTCTCATTGCAGTTTAATTTATTAGTTAGATGATTTTTCTTAACAATACTTGCGAATAATTGAACAGATTGTTATGGGTGACGAATTTAAAGTAAATACCGTTAAGAAAAATTGGTGTTTTTATAAGAGGCAAAGAACCTTTCATTGCTGGTTTTCCTGTCCGTTCGAGGCTGGCCATTCCAATAAACTTTGGTTACCTTTGGTTTCATTAATTAATCTGACTATGGCGGCCGCCAAATCTTTAAAAATAATCCATGAACTGCCTGCACAAAGGGCCGGCTTCAATTTATCTCCCCATATAGACCAGGTAGGTGTAGAAGAAAGAGCTTCCCGTTTTACCAAGCGAAGTATTAAGAAGGAATCCAAGATGAATGGGCTGAAACTGGTGCTTAATATGATCGATCTGACTACTTTGGAAGGTAAAGACACCGATGGAAAAGTAAAACAACTTTGTTACAAAGCCATGCATCCCCATGATGCTTACACTCCCCTTTTGGGGGAGGCGGAGGGGGCCATTCCAACAGTTGCAGCTATATGTGTGTACCCATCCATGGTAAAAGTTGCCAAAAAAGCCCTGGGTGATTCAGGTATTAAAGTAGCCTCCGTTGCAACTGCTTTTCCGAGCGGTCAGGCACCCAGAGATATTAAAATCAGTGATACAAAATATGCAGTGAATGAAGGGGCCGATGAAGTGGATATGGTTATCAGCCGGGGAAAATTTCATGCGGGTGAATACAATTTTGTGTTTGATGAAATAGCGGCAATTAAAGAAGCCTGTGGAGATGCCAGGCTGAAAGTGATTTTAGAAACAGGCGAGTTGGGCAGTTTTGATAAGGTAAGAAGGGCCAGTGATATTGCGATGCAGGCCGGAGCAGATTTTATAAAAACATCAACCGGAAAAATTTCCCCGGCAGCTACTTTGCCGGTAACATTGGTTATGCTGGAAGCTATCCGGGATTTTTATTACAAGACCGGGAAAATGATCGGGATGAAACCGGCCGGTGGTATTTCCAAATCAAAACTGGCTTTGCATTATCTGGTCATGGTAAAAGAAGTATTAG
>JANMLJ010000076.1:0-9048 GCA_031372465.1 Chitinophagaceae bacterium
TACACTGGGGCCGCCAATCGTTTTTATCAATAAGCCACTACTGCCTAAAACAATGTCACGAATATATTCTGCCGACAAACGGTTTCTCGGGCCTCTTGATAAATACATGTTATCCGGATCATACTTTTGTTTTTCATCCGATGTTTTAACGGATTGCCGGTAGGTGGCCGACATCACCAATTGTTTTATCAGGCGTTTAATGTTCCAACCGTTTTCCATAAAATCAACAGCCAGCCAATCCAATAATTCCGGATGGGAAGGGAGTTCGCCCTGCATACCAAAATCGCCGGAAGTTTTTACCAATCCCCGCCCGAAAAATTCCTGCCAGATCTGATTGACAAAAACTCTTGCGGTTAAGGGGTTTTGTTTATCCGTTGTCCATTGAGCAAGGCCAATCCTGTTTTTGGAATATTTATTTTCATCAAATTTCATCACTGCAGGAATAGCTGCAGGAAAAACCTCTTCACCTGGTTTATCAAATACACCCCGGTTTAGTAAATAAGTTTTACGCAAAGTATCTTCTGCCAGTACAGATACGGTCATCTTACCCGTATCTTTTTTATTGATAAAGGTTAAAATATTTTTTATTTCTTCATCACTTATTGAAAGGATCGGATATTTTGCCGGTTTCGAAATACTTACATCTCCTTCATATCCTTTTTCTTTTGTGTTGTTGAAAAAGGCCAATAATGAATAATAATCTTTTTGTTTAAAGGGGTCGTATTTATGGTCGTGGCATTGGGCACATTCAATCGTAATACCCTGTATACCTTTACCAAATGTTTTAACTTTATCTACTAAATATTCAATACGGTATTCTTCGGGTATCACACCGCCTTCTTCGGTGTATTTATGATTTCGGAAAAAGCCAGTGGCCAGTATTTGTTCTTTGGTAGCATTGGGAAGCATATCTCCCGCTATCTGCCAGGTAAGGAACTGATCATACGGCATATTCTTATTAAACGCATGAATAACCCAATCTCTCCAGGGCCACTGTGTTCGTATATTATCATCCTGGTATCCGTAACTGTCGGCATACCTTGCCAGGTCTAACCAGTGTGCTGCCATCTTTTCTCCGTATTGCGGAGTGCTTAGTAATTCGTCCACTATTTTTTCATAGCCATTTGCAGATTTATCATTTTGTAACTTGTCCATCATTTCCAACGATGGAAGTAAGCCGGTAATATCCAATGAAGCTCTTTTAAGTAATCGTTCCTGGTCTGCTTCCTCATTGGGAGTTAAACCTTTTTCATCAAGCTTGTTTAGAATAAAATAATCAATCTCATTTTTGGTCCAGTCTTTATTATCAACCCCGGGCATTGTTTGTTTTTTCGGAGGAATAAAGGCCCAGTGTGTTTCGTATTTTGCACCCTGCTGAATCCACTTTTTTACCAATGCAATTTCATATTCACTGAGTACACCCAAATGTCCTTCGGGAGAAGGCATCATATAGGAGGTATCTTTTGAAGAAACTCTTAAATACAATTCTGATTCTTCCGGCTTACCCGGAATAATTGCAAAAGCCCCTTTAGTTTCTTTAAGGGGAGAATAAGCGCTGTCGGCAATATCCAATCTTAAAGAGGCTTTTCTTTTATTGGCATCAGGGCCATGGCATTTAAAACATTTATCAGAAAGGATAGGGCGAATATGAAAATTATAGCTGATTGTTGAGGGAAGGGAATTGGATCCATCCCCTTTTGCATTATTACAGGAAATTATACCGGTAATACAGCCGATAACAAATAGAACAACTGATAATAACCTATACTTCATGTGATATTTTAAAGACTATAAATTTACATATTTGTCAATAATGAATCCTAACTAATGTTTGAAGAACTAAAATGGCGGTAAAATTGTAAAGAATGGAAATTACCATCATTATTCGATTACGGGTTCTTTTAAAAAGTGGCCATTAAAAAACCGGGTATTTGTAAGTGAAATTTGGGTAAATACTGAACCTCTTTCTGCAATTATTGTTCTATTGATTTAACTTTGTGTATTATGAAATGGAAGGTATTATCAACGGAAGAACAATTGACAGCAATTCTGGAACAATCGCATACAAAATCCCAGTTAATTTTTAAACATTCTACCCGCTGTTCAATCAGTACTGTTATCAAAAATAGATTAGAAACCGGGATTATTCCTGAGCATATTGATTTTCATTACCTCGATCTGCTGGCAAATCGTTCCCTCTCCAATAAAATTGCCGACAGCCTGGACGTTTATCATGAATCTCCACAGGTGCTGCTGTTAAAAAACGGCAAATGTGTCTTTGATGAAAGTCACCTGGTGATCCGTATGCAGGATATTATGGAGGAGGCTATCTGATAGTATTCTTTCCTGTAATAGTCTATCATCGCTTTGCTGACATAATTGCATGTACAATATCCCGGCATTATTATTAGGCAGATACTACTGTTATTGCATGCTGCGTAGTCAGGTTTTTAACAGGACAGCGTAGTATGCTTTTATTAAATTTAAACTATAAAAACATGCACTACAATCAGTCATGCGTGCGCCTAGGAACCAGTTCGGCGCATGAAGCCGCAAAAGGCAACACGTACGGAAATTCTGCCAGGTCAGGATTTATCCGCTCTATGCAACGGGCCGCAGTAAACATTTACAAGACAGACAACAGTTTTGAAATGCTGGTGTTTGCCCCCGGCCGTATCAAAGAACATTTTCATTTGGATGTAAATGGAAATGAACTCACTGTTTCTTACAATCCACCAGAAGGATTTCCACGCCCGGAATGGTTACTTCGGGAATACAGTCGTGGTGGATTCAAAAGAATTTTCAATCTTGATGAAAGCATCGACACAAAGAACATCACTGCTAAATATGCGGATGGTGTGTTGCAGGTAAGTCTGCCTGTCATTGCCGGAAAGGAAAATCCAAAGAAAGAAATAGTGGTTAACTAAGTATTCTTTTTCTTTTTACAAAAGGACATTCTGCCAGTGGCAGGTGTCCTTTTTTGTAAGTATCCAATGATTAGTTCACTGTTTAACACAAAAGGAATGTTCTATTCTGCTGCGGCCCCGATAAAAATCTTTTCTGCTTTATCATTTTTAAAGCTAAATATTATTCCCCCATAAACAGAGCCTACAGTAATGCTGGTTTTATCAGTGAATGATTTGTCAATATCATTTTCATAAGCAGCCATTACTTCTTTGTAAGTACTGCCAATACCCATATTCTTTTTTGTTCTAAATCCGCAAGGGCTTGTAATGGTAATGGAAAAAATAGTAGGACCCGTTTGTGTATTATTACTCTCCATATTTACCATTATTCCTTTTGATTGATAGGTCCAATCCTGGTGTATTAACCCATCAGCATCCCATTTTTCAGCTTTCGATTTTGAATCAGGTTGCCCGAGTAATCCGATGATTGTTTTTTGACTAAGTCCCAACGAGAGATCACCAACACCTCCTAAATCAGTTTCTTTAGTAACAATGGTATCTACTGGTAATTTATTACTGGTTGAATCTGGTGCCTTGCCTGTAATAGTATCCTGATTAGTGATTGGTTTTGCTTCCTCCTTAGATTTGTTTGAATTACAACTGGTAAAAAGAATTGCCAGACCTACTATAACTGAAAAATAATTCATAGTGATTTTCTTATAAATGAAAGATAATGAAACATTGGTAACCATAAATCAATCATTAATTTTGACGCAATATGTCATTTTTTATATCTTCTCTTAATTCGGGCAGCAATGCTAATTGTTATTATGTCGGTAATAACCAGGAAGCGGTACTGATTGATGCCGGGCTTAGTTGCAGGGAAACCGAAAAGCGGATGCTGCAATTGGGGCTCTCTATCAAAATGGTAAAAGCCATATTTGTATCGCATGAACATGGTGACCATATCTCCGGCATATCCGGGTTGAGTAAAAAATATCAATTACCGGTGTATATCACGTATGCCACATTGGCCAATAGCCGTATTCCGATAGAGGCGCATCTGGTCAGGGATTTTCAAAAAAGCAAGCCGGTAAAAATTGGAAACTTTTCAGTGATTCCCTTTAGTAAAAGTCATGATGCCAAAGACCCCCACAGTTTCATGGTATCAGGGCAAGGCCTTAATATTGGCATTATCACTGATATCGGATATCCCTGCAGGCAGGTGATAAAATATTTCAGTAAATGCCAGGCGGCTTTCCTGGAATCCAACTATTGTGCTGATATGCTGGCCAATGGAAACTATCCATACCATTTACAAAAACGCATCAGTAGCGATGAAGGCCATTTGTCCAATGCACAGGCGTTGGATTTATTTATCAATTATAAGTCACCGGATTTACGACTGCTCATCTTATCGCATTTATCCAAGAATAATAATAAGCCGGAACTGGTGGAATCATTATTCAAAGAGCAGGCTGGTGACACGCAGATCATCGTTGCTTCCCGCTATGAAGCTTCGCCGGTATTTTGTATAGAAGGCAGTTTTACCAATGTAAATACCAGGAGAAAACAGCGTTCCATACCTGATAAAAGGCAGTTATCCCTTTTTTGACCGAATATCCTTTCTGGCCATTGTGACAGTTTATAAGATGTTGGTTCAAAAATTTCTAACGAAAATCATGATTTCCTAAATTGGAATTTGCTACCTTTTGACTAATTAAACTGTTTTATTATGAAACATTATCATATTATCTCAAGGGTTGCCATCTATGGGCTGTCAGTTGTACTGATCATTTTAGGGATTTTTCACTTTTTATATCCCAGGGACTTATTTGTATTTGTACCTATCTCCCTGTTAGGTGGTATTAAATGGGCTTATTTCGTAGGAGCCGCCTTTATACTGGTAGGATTATCGTTTCTTACGAACCAGTTTGTAAAATTTACCAGCTATTTTTTAGTGTTATTGCTGCTAATTTTTATTTTAACAATCCACGTTCCAAATTTCAGACATGCCGGCGCCGCTGATATGAGGCAAATGGCTCTTATTAATATTTTAAAAGATACAGCAATAGCCTGCTTTGCCCTGCATATTGCTGCCGGGGCCCATCACCAGCATTTTCATTTGGAAAACAGTGATTGATTAGTAAAGAAGGGGAAACCACTCATTCAGGAGGGACAAAAAATCAGTTTATTACTTTTTTTACAGAGATAAAACCTCCAATGAAAAAATAATCTATCTTTGACATCGTAAAATACTAATACCCGTTAACATTCTAAATTTAAAACAACATGGCAACAAAGAAAAAAACAGCAAAGAAAGCTGCAGCTAAAAAGCCTGCAGCAAAAAAACCAGCAGCTAAAAAAGCTGTAGCAAAAAAACCAGCAGCTAAAAAACCAGCAGCTAAAAAGAAATCAGCACGTAAACCATCCGCTGCATTTATGAAGCCTCTTGCTCCAAGTGCTGCATTGGCAGAAGTAGTAGGAAGTAAGCCATTACCACGTACTGAAGTGGTGAAAAAAATATGGGTTTACATTAAAGCCAATAAATTACAGGATGCAAAAAACAGGCGTATGATCAATGCTGATGCTAAACTGAAAGTTGTTTTCGGTGGCAAGGCACAGGTATCAATGTTTGATATGGCTAAACATCTTTCAAAACACCTGAAGTAAAAAAGGCGTTTACTGAATTGAAAGGGCATTCACCAATTGGCGAATGCCCTTTTTTTATGTGCAACTGTTAATTGAGTTTAGCAGAAAAAAATTCTACCAGCTTTTTATCACTCATCTTGTTAGCAGTAGACTCCTCCGTTTTTAAGTTTTTAAATTGAGCTGTTGCAGCCAGGTAATGAATAAATTGTTCCTGTATTTGCCCGGTACCCGTAGCATGCAGGTAAGTAGCATTCTGCAGGTGAGAACTTATTTCCTTAAAGAATTTTAGTTGCAATGTCCGCTTGTCATTGTGCTCATTCTTCTCGCTGGTATTGTGCGTAACTACTTCCCCGTTTATATGGGCAATGATTACCAGGCTATCGGAAGCTTGATTATCGCTGCTCACAATAGTGGCTTGTTGCGTATCCATCCAAACGCCAAATTTTTTTTGATTAATCATTTTTTTTATTTTATTTTATTTAAGCATCAATAACCATACCCTGAAAATTGTTAAGCTCCTATTTTATTCCTGAAGGGTATGAGCATTGTTTTGTAGCTCCATCAGGCATTGATACTACCCCATATTGCCTGAAACGGGCAAATAATTCCTCAATACAAGACCGGTTTGAAGCAGAAAAAAGATTGGTACATAAATTTTAATTCTTTTAGTGTCCACTCATTATATTATGGTAATATAAATACGCAAAATCAGGTTGAGTTTATCACATATAAAATCAGGAAGTTGCAGACCGATACAGAAAAATAACAGAACGGGTTGCCGTAAGTATTAATAAAACTCCTGCATGGACCCGGTTGTCGTCTTATTGCAACGTAGCTTACCTCAAACGGCAACCATTTTAGCTTCAAAGGGGTGCATCCCAAATCCGATAGCTATCGGATGTCGCAGTTCTTAAAGTTTTTGATTGCGATGTAACTTTTAAATAGGAGGTTATTCTCTATGTATTAATCTATGTGAACTATGGCCTATATGGTTAAAAATCAGAAAATTGAACCACATAGTCACATAAGCAAACAGTAGGAGTCCACATAGAAAAATTTTATGTTGCCCTTTGGCACTGAATAATCAATGCGAAAATTTAGAATGCACCCCTTCAAAGACTGCTGGTAAATAAAAACTACTTTCGCAGTTCATTATTTACCAATTATGACATTTTCAGATTTAAATTTAAATACCCCGTTACAGAATGCGTTGGATGATCTTGGATATAAAATTCCCACACCCATTCAGTACAGGGTTTTTTCTGTGGTTATGTCAGGAAGAGATGTATGTGGTATTGCACAAACCGGTACCGGTAAAACTTTTGCCTATTTACTTCCCTGCCTGCGGCAATGGAAATTTTCTAAAGACAAAGCACCCCAGGTACTCATCCTGGTACCTACCAGAGAATTGGTAGCACAGGTAGTAGAAAATGTAAAAGCATTAACAACGTACATGAACCTGGTAGTGGTAGGAGTATATGGCGGTGTAAATATTAATACACAGCAACTGGAAGTAATGAAGGGAGTAGATGTTTTAGTGGCAACACCCGGCAGGTTATATGACCTGGCAATGAATGGTGCCTTTAAAACTAAAATGATCAGGAAACTCGTTATTGATGAAGTAGATGAAATGCTTAACCTCGGGTTTCGTACGCAGTTAAAAAACATTCTGGACTTTTTACCACCTAAACGACAGAACCTTCTTTTTTCTGCCACCATGACGGAAGATGTAGAAGCACTCATCGAAACTTATTTCAATAATCCCGTACGGGTAGAAGCAGCACCTACGGGAACGCCCTTAGAGAATATCATTCAAACAGGTTATGAAGTAGCCAATTTTAATACAAAAGTTAATCTGCTGGAATTGCTATTAACAACCAATGAAACCATGACCAAAGTATTGGTCTTTGCAGCCACCAAAAATTTAGCTGATCAGTTGTATGAACAAATGGAAATAAAATTTCCGGGTAGGGTTGGTGTTATTCATTCCAATAAAGAACAGAACTACCGGTTTAATACGGTGAAGCAATTTAAAGAAGGTAATTTCCGCTTTATTATTGCAACGGATATTGTAGCCAGAGGAATAGATATTGCCGAAGTAACACATGTCATCAATTTTGATGTGCCGGATGTACCGGAAAATTATATTCACCGTATTGGCAGAACGGGCAGGGCCGATAAAGAAGGAATAGCCATCACTTTTATTACCGAAAAAGAAAAGCCGCAACTAACAGCTATAGAATCCCTGATGAAGTACAAGGTTCCAATAGTTGTATTACCTGACAACTTAATCATCTCCGATGAATTAACAGAAGACGAGAAGCCGAAAATATTTATGAAGACGGATGCGATAAAAGTGATTAAAAAAGAAGATGCAGGACCTGCCTTTCATGAAAAATCAGCGAAGAACAGCAAAGTAAATGTTATAGTACGGCATAAGGACCGGATGATGAAAAAGTATGGCAAACCTATCAGAAGAGCTTCGAAGAAAAAATAAACCGTATGCAAAAATCCAACGACCCGCTGCACGGTAAAACATTAGAAGCAATAGTAACCGAATTGGTTTCGCATTATGGCTGGGAGGAGCTTTCGCAGCAGATAAATATCAATTGTTTTAAAAGTAATCCCAGTGTAAAATCCAGTTTAACTTTTTTACGCAAAACTGATTGGGCAAGAAAGAAAGTTGAAAGTCTTTATCTGTATATGCTGCGCAAAAGAAAATAGTTAGTGGTTATTAATAATAGTAGCTTATGTATTTATTTTAAAGCTGGCAACATCAAGAATTATTTCGGCTAAAGCCGATTGAAGAAAGCATTCAATTGCCACGGCCTTAAGGCCGTGGCAATTGAATGCTGACTATTTAATTTTTTACTTTATTTGGATACGGCGGACGCTTCGGATCCACTTGCGGATTTTTTTCTAATTCTTTCAATGCAATCTCTATCGCTTTTTCCAATTGCGGATCTCTTCCTTTAATTACTTCAGCGGGCCATTGCTCTACTTCCACATCAGGAGCTACTCCTACATTTTCCACTACAAAACCATCCTTTGTCCAGATAGCAACATTAGGTGCTGTAACTCCACCTCCATCAATAAATTCAGGGAATCCTAAAATACCAACGAGGCCACCCCAGGTGCGTTTTCCAACGATGGTACCGACTTTAAATTTTCGGAACATCCATGGAAGCATATCACCGCCGGAACCCGCTGTTTCATCTATAATCATCACCTTGGGTCCCTGAATGGATGCGCTTGGCGATTTTAAATCCTTTCCATAACGCATATTCCAGTTTGCCTGGTAAGGTCGTTGTAAAATATCAATGTAATAATCAGCCAGCGATCCGCCACCATTAAAACGTTCGTCAATGATAATTGCTTTCTTATTGGCCTGCGGAAAGAAATACCTTTTAAAATATTCATGCCCAAGATCAGCCGTATTTGGAACATACACATAGGCCACCTGTCCGTTCGTTGCATCATTTACTTTTTT
>JANMLJ010000095.1:0-21353 GCA_031372465.1 Chitinophagaceae bacterium
GTATTTTATGTGCCTATTGTGGTTCAATAATTGGGCCTATTTATGAAGGATAATCGGTATAAATTATAAGTTGAATTTTATAAAATACAGGCATGCAATGTGTGCCGGCAATTGAGTGTTAGTCAGGTTTTTAAAATTAAGATTGTAAGTAATTTTAATTTACATTGCTTCCATAAGATTAGATTTAGCCTACATGAAAACTTAATGTCATTTTCTTTTAGAGTTTCGCTCCGACCGAAAAAAAGAAAGTTCTTCCATCTGCCGGTAAAGCACCAGGACCGGGATAGCCGCTTGCACGCCGGGTAAAGTATCTATCATCAAAAAAATTATTTATGCCTGCTTTTAAATTCAGGCCTTTATTTAGCTTATAAGTAGCTGTTAAATCCGTAACGATGTAAGATGGTATTAATCCTGTATTTCCATTAGAAGAAGCATTCACCGTATTGTTTGCATCACTGAAAGTTTCTCCTACACTGCTTATCTGCGCAGTCAATAAAAATCCTTTGTATCCGCTAGTAATACCTCCCCGGAAAATGTTGGCCGGAGCATTTTCGACTTTCTTCCCTTTTGTGCTGGCGTCTTTATGGTCGCTACTATATCTGGCATCGGTAAAGCCATAAGAAGCGAAAACGATTATATCACTATGTTTACTTTGTGTAAATGCCCTTACTGGATTAAATTCTACATATCCTTCAAACCCTTTACTTGTGCTTGCTCCCACATTTGTAATTAAACGGTAAGTAGTGCCAGTTGGTATGATAGCCCCTACACGGTTATTGTATTGCAGGTAAAAGCCACTAACATCAAACTGAAGAAAATTTTTCACTTTGCCCCGATAGCCCAGGTCAATATTATATCCTTTGGCATCTTTTAAATCAGGATCAACTATATCCGTTGTTGGCGGGGCTTGCAGGTTGGCAAATTGAATGGGGCGGTAAGCCTGTGAAATATTTCCATATACTTCCGTGGCTTTTGTGACATGGTATTCAGTGCCCACACCGGCCAAAATAAAACTGCGGCTTCGTGTAATATTTTGTAAAATTATTTCTGCTCCACCAGCTGTATATCCATTGCGGCCAGCGGAGGAGCCTTGTAGCCATTCATATCTTATACCAGGAATAATTAAGAATTTATCTGTAAGGCGAAATATATTTTCTGCAAATGCTGCAGCATTCTTAGAATTAAATTCTATATCTCTGGGATAATTTCCTGTAACCGTTACATCATAGCCTGCACCTGAAGTTCCTTTTCCATCGGCCTGTCTTGAAGTTGTGCCGGTGTACAAACGTATGCCACCAGAAAATGTATTAACTATTTTACCAAGATGATAATCTGTGATGAAGCGGCTTTCTAAACCATAATTTCTGTATTGGTCAAGATTTACGGTCCTGCTATTAAAATTATGGGTTACTGTATTAATACTATCCTTAGTTGTAATTGATTGTAAAAACCCTACACTGTTTCTATTACCAATAGTCCCAAAAAATTTTGTATTCCATCGGGTCTTTTCATTGATTTGATAATTGGCAATTAAAGCCGGGGTTATCCAGGTAATATCAAACCAGTTACGGCTGCGGAAACTTTGTTCCGCATCTTGTTTGATTTGTGCATCCGTTAAACCACCCGGTTGCTGACTTCGGATATGTGAACGCATAATTTCGGCAGTTAATGAAAATTTGTTACTGATTTTATAGGTTACTGTTCCATATCCTGCATTAGTATAGTATTGGCTGTTCTCTCTCCAACCATCCCCATTGCGATGGTCGAAGAAAGTATAGTAATGGATTTTACCTTTTTTTCCGCCTATTGCATTATAGCTGTTAAACAACCCATTACTCCCAACAGTTTGTTGTGTTTCAAATTCGAAAGATTTATTAACCTCGCTGCCATTTCGTAAAATATAGTTTACCAAACCTCCAAACTGAGGGCCGTATTGCAGCGAACCTTGTCCTCTTACAATTTCAATCCGTTGTACAGCCTGTAGTTGTGGATTATAATATGCTTCCGGATAACCAAACGGATCTGCAGCAATATCATAGCCATTTTGCCGAACATTAAATTCCCAGCTGCGGTTAGGACTTAAACCTCTTGCAGCTATGCCAATTTGTATTCCGCTGGGATCACTTTCCCAGATATGAATGCCCGGAACTTTTGCCAGCACCTGCCTCATATTATTTGTTACCACATTTCCCTGTACATTATCCAGAACAATTAATGTATTTTTCTTTCCTGCATAAATAGTAGTACCGACAATTTCCGGAAGTTGCTGATAGTCACTTTTGCTGTTTCTGCCGACTACAGTTACATCAGGTAAATACTTTATAAGGCTTGTATCATACACCTGTTTTTTCAAAGTTGTTTGTGCCTTTGTTCCACTAAAAATTGAAAAAGTAATAACCAATACTAAACATATTCTTCTCATAGGTCCATTTTGGGCTGCAAGTTCCATCATAATAAAAACTGGAGTTTACTTAATCAGGAAAATGAGTTTCGAAGGTGGGAAACATTTTGCCAAGTCTGTTTAGAGCAATAATTGTGCAATTTTTGACTATTATTATGTAAGTAGTTTTCCGGAATCATCTTAACTTTGACAAATTGAAAAAAATAGCAGTCATATTATTATTGCTCATTTATGGTTCAGCTACCATGGGTGCTACGGTGCACCTGCACTACTGTATGAATAAATTTGTCGGTTGGAGCTTATTTCATGGCAAAGATGATACATGCGGAAAATGCGGAATGGCCGAAAAAGATAAAGAGGGCTGTTGTAAAGATGAACACCAGCATTTTAAATTAACGACTGATCACCAAAAAGGCAATGTTTCGCAATTGGTTAGTTTTAATGCTACGCCTGTTTTAATAAATCCTGTAATTAGTTTTGCCATTTATTCCTGCTCAACTGTTTCAGAAACGGATCCTGCTTCACATGCACCGCCTGATATGAATCGAAAACGGTTGCATATTCTCTATAGTGTTTTCCTGATATGATTTATTGATTATAATTGATGTGCCGTCACTTTTATAGTGTATGGTTATCGGTGTATCCCTGTACCCTAACAATTTATTAATTATAAAATGAAACGGAGTTCCCCAATTCCATTTCCCAAAAATAAAAAGTCATGCGTAATGCAATTATTTTAATGACTGTAGTTGGCTTGCTGTCAACTACTATTATCCAGGCACAGATTAAAAATGCCAAAACAGAAACTATAAAAATATATGGTAACTGCGGCATGTGCGAAACCGCCATAGAAAAAGCAGGAAGCAAACCAAAGTTGTATACAACAGACTGGAATGTGGATACTAAAACGGCCACCATCCTGTACGACAGTAAGAAAACAACTGCTGATGCAGTGTTAAAATCGATTGCACTTTCCGGTTACGACAATGTAAATTACCTGGCACCTGATGAATCTTACGCAAAACTTCCAGGCTGCTGCAAATATGAAAGAGAGAAAAAAACAATGGTAAAAACTGATTCAAAGCCAATGACAGACGCCATGGGCTCTATGCCAGACCATACCGGCCAAACACAGGGAAATAGTTCAATGGACATGCAGCAAACAGACCAGCTAAAGGCCGTTTTTGATAATTATTTTGCCTTAAAGGATGCATTGGTAAAAACAGATGGTACTATGGCAGCTGCTAAAGCAGCCGGTATGCTTACAGCATTAGATGCAGTTGAGATGGGAAAACTAACCATGGAAGAGCATACTGTTTGGATGAAGACCGAAAAAGTGTTGAAAACTGATGCCCTTCACATTAAAGAAAACAAAGACACAGAGCATCAACGGGAACATTTTATGTCACTTTCAATAAGTATGTATGAACTGATAAAAACGGCAAAACCCCTGGAAACCGTCTACTACCAGTTTTGCCCGATGGCAAACGATGGCAAGGGAGCCAACTGGTTGAGTAAAGAAATTGTCATCAAAAATCCTTATTACGGAAATCAAATGCTTACCTGTGGTAAAGTAGTAGAAACAATTAAACAATAAAATATAGTACAATGAAATGAGCCATAAAAATTATCGGGCATCCCGATAGCCCGGGATATACCAACAGGCGATGATAATTTTTAAGGCGAATTCCATGTGACAATCAATTAGTAATAAAAAATAAACACATGAAAAAAATATTTATAGCTATTATAATTATCCTTGGAGCAACATCTGCAAATGCGCAAATCACCAAAGCGGAATTAACGGCCACAGGCCTTACCTGCTCCATGTGTTCAAAGGCTACATACAAGCAGTTAACATCTATACCTGAAGTAGAAAAAGTGGAAACTGATTTAAATAGAACAGCTTTTATTCTCCATTTTAAAAATGGAAGTGCGGTTAACCCCGGCGACCTTAAAAAGAAAGTGGAAGATGCAGGGTTTTCTGTGGGTGAATTAGTAATGGTATTCAATTTTAATAACCAAAAAGCAGCGAACAATAGTTCATTTACACAGGATAACATTACGTATACTTTTATGGATAGCAAGCCGGGTATTTTAGCAGGGGAAGTAAAAGTGCAGATACTGGATAAAGGTTTTGTTGTTGAAAAAGAGTATAAGAAACTTTCCAGATTAGGGAAGCAGTATCCTACGTATGCTACCATCAACAATAATTTATATCACATCAAAACATTGTAATATGAAGAAATTGTTTTTTGTATTGCCGTTGTTTTTTTCATTGATGGCTTCGGCGCAGGAACTGTTTGTATTTACCGAACCAGCCAGTAATATGCCTGCAAAGTCATTGGGTGTAAGAGATATGAATGCTTTTATGTTTGAAAAAGATGGCAAACTTAATTACCATAATATGCCGGAGCTGATGTGGGGTATCAATAAAAAATGGATGGTGCATTTGCAGGGTTTTATCAGTAACCGGGAGGAAGGAGGAGTAAAAGCAGAAGGTGGCAGCTTCTATGCCAAGTATCGTTTTCTGAGTAAAGATGCCATTCAAAGTCATTTCAGAATGGCTGTCTATGGCCGGTATAGTCTTAACAGGGCTGATATACACCAACAGGAGATAGAAACAATGGGCCATAATACCGGTTATGAAACAGGTTTGATTGCCACTCAATTATTACATAAAGTTGCTATCAGTAGTTCGATTAGTTATGAAAGGGCTTTGGATAATAAACCGGGTTACAAGTTTCCCTCAACTGAAAGTAACAGTGCGCTTAATTATACTTTATCAGTGGGTAAACTGATGCTGCCCAAAGTATATAAGGATTATAAACAAACCAATATGAACCTGATGCTGGAATTGCTTGGGCAACGCCTGAGTGATAATGGAAAATCGTATCTCGACATTGCCCCTTCCGTGCAGTTTATCATTAATAGCCAGGCAAGGATTGATATTGGATACCGGCAGGAAATATATTCTACTATGAATCGAACGGCTCCCAACGGATTTGTACTGAAATTTGAATACACTTTTTTTAATGTTTTTAAATAGCTATAAAATGAAACAACTACTCTTAATTATCTTAACCGGTTTTTCAACTTTTTTATTCTCTCAGGAAAAAATAAGTTTTTTAACACCGCCACCAAGCCCGGAAGCCTCTTTTACCCAACAGTTGGTAAACGGTGAAGTAACTATTGTCTATTCCCGGCCATTGGCAAGAGGACGAAAAATATTCGGCGGTCTGGTTCCCTTTGATAGCCTTTGGAGAACCGGAGCAAGTGGGGCAACTACCCTTCATTTAACCGAAGAAATAATAATGGGGAATAAAGTCCTCAAAGCAGGGAAATATGCCTTGTTCACTATCCCCGGAGAAAAAGAATGGACAATTATAATTAACGCAGATACAAGTTTGCACGGGGCTTTTGGGTACGATAGTAAAAAAGATATACATCGATTCACCATAAAATCAGAAAAAAGTCATTCATTCACAGAAGCATTTACTATTGATCTGAATGAATTAGCAAGAACCGGAGAAGGGGTTCTTTCACTTACCTGGGAAAACACAGTGGTTAAAATCCCACTTAAAAGCCCGGAGGATGAAAAAGTGATGGCAACAATCAATACAAGGCTGATTAATGGAAAAGAAAAAAATGCTGAGCTTTTTTACCAGGCTGCCAACTATTATTATGCTACCGGAAGAGATTTAAAGCAAGCCGGTAGCTGGGCATCGGATGCAGAAAATGCAGATAAAGAGAATTTCAATTACCCAAACCTGCTGCAAAAAATTCTTGCAGACCTGAAAGATTACAAAGCTGCTATCCTTGCAGCAAAGAGAGCCATTGTATTGGGTGAAAAGAAAAATATGACCAATGCAATTACAGCATTAAAGAAAAGGATAGCAGAATGGGAAAGTAAATAAAACAGTTCTTAAAATTAATTTAACACTAATCAAATCTTTTTAAAATGAAAAAACTACTTCTTTCTGGCATCGTATTAGCATTTGTATGTATTGCCTGCAATTCAAAAAGCGATAAAGCAAAAGAGACGTCACCAGCTGAAACCAAAACAATGGACACAACTACAAAACCCGAAGTAATGAAACCAGTAGCCGAACAATTATATGCTTGTTCGATGCACCCGGAAGTGATAGGTAAAAAAGATGAAAAGTGTTCCAAATGTGGAATGAAACTGACGGAACCAGTTAAGAGAACAGCAACACAGTAAGCTTATTTTTAAATGCAGCAATGAAGAAATTATTTTTATTAATCTTCGGTTTACTATTCTATGCTTTTGCTTTTGCACAGGTGGAATCCTACACCTGTCCCATGCACCCGGAAATACATGCCTCAAAGCCGGGAAATTGCCCAAAATGTGGGATGACGTTGGTGAAAGAGAAACTAAAAGTTGTAAGGAAACAAGTAATAAAAAAGCCGCAACCCGTAAAAGTTCTAAAGGATACCGTAAAAATAAAACCCGTTGTTACTGAAGTAAAAGATACGGTGAAAATGTCAATACCCATAGTAACGCAACCGGTAACTTATACCTGTCCTATGCACCCGGAAATACATGCTGACAAACCCGGCAATTGTCCTAAATGTGGAATGCCATTGGTTAAAGAAAAAGTAAAAGGGAACTCAGAAAGTACTGTAAAAAATGAAAATAGTGTCAATACGGCTATGAGTAAAGCAGGACTTACCAAAACGATTGTCAACAACATTCCACCCCATACCGTTCGTTACGATTTGTATATAAACGATACCGTTGTAAATTTTACAGGTAAACCAAAAAGGGCTATTGCTGTTAACGGACAAATTCCAATGCCTGCACTGACTTTCACAGAAGGAGACACAGCAGAAATTTATGTTCATAATAATTTGAAAGAAGAGACTTCCCTGCATTGGCATGGCTTGTTTTTACCGAATAAAGAAGATGGTGTGCCTAACCTTACTCAGATGCCCATCAAACCCGGCACTACTCATATTTACAAGTTTCCGATAATTCAGCATGGAACACATTGGTACCACAGTCATTCAGGGTTACAGGAACAAATTGGTATGTATGGTTCTTTTATTATGAATAAAAGAGAAGAATGGGATATTCCAACTATTCCGGTGGTGCTGAGTGAATGGACAGATCTGAAACCTGAAAATGTACACCGGATGCTGCATAATGCTACAGATTGGTTTGCACTAAAGAAAAACGCAGTACAGAGTTATGCTGAAGCAGCAAAGGCAGGTCATTTTAAGACCAAACTGCAAAACGAATGGAAACGGATGCTGGCAATGGATGTAAGCGATGTATACTATGACAGGATATTTATGAATGGTCATCCGGAATCAACCATTGGCGAAATAAATGGTAAGTTATTAAAAGCAGGTGATAAGATACGTTTAAGGATCTCTAACGGTGGTGCATCCTCTTATTTCTGGCTTCGCTATGCCGGAGGTAAAATAACAGTAGTTGCCAACGACGGAAATGATGTTGAACCTGTTGAAGTGGACCGGTTAATTATAGCCGTTTCTGAAACATATGATATTGTAGTTACGATTCCTGCCGACAGTACTGCTTATGAATTACTGGCAACCACTGAAGACAGAACTAATTCAGCTTCCTTATATATCGGAAATGGAATTAAGCAACTCATTAGGCCAATGCCCCGGCTAAAATATTTTGAAGGCATGAAGATGATGAACGGCATGATGAAAATGAATGGTGATCTTGATGATATGAATATGCAGATGAGCCTTAATCAGATGGATATGAATGTGGTGATGTATCCTGAAATTACCGGCGAAGAAGAGAAGAAGTCTGCTGAGAAGAAGTCTGCTGAGAAGAAGGAGGCAGGTGCTGAGACTACAATGCCAATCATGGATATGAGTAAGGACCAATATAACAGCAATGCCCTTTCTGATATAGTTACCCTGAACTATGCCATGTTAAAATCTTCTGCAAAAACAACATTGCCCAATTCAACGACAAAAATTTTGAATTTTGAGCTAACCGGAAACATGAACCGTTATGTATGGAGTTTAAATAATAAAGTGGTATCTGAAGCTGATAAAATATTGGTGAAGAAGGGAGAAAACCTGCGACTAATTATTTACAATGGTTCTATGATGCGGCATCCGATGCACCTGCATGGGCATGATTTCCGGGTATTAAACGGGCAGGGTGATTATGCGCCGTTGAAAAACATCATTGACATCATGCCCATGGAAACCGACACATTGGAATTTAATGCCAATGTGGAAGGCGACTGGTTTTTTCATTGCCATATTTTGTATCATATGATGAGTGGTATGGGCCGGGTATTCAGTTATCAGCAACAGGCACCTAATCCGCTAATTCCAAATCCGAAACTGGCACAACGAAAATTATTTGCCGATGATAAACGCATGCACTTCATGGCCGAAAATGATTTTGCCACAAACGGTAACGATGGAATGTTTATGCTGCAAAATACCCGATGGAGTATTGGTACCGAATGGCGGTTGGGCTTCCATAATTATCATGGCTATGAAACAGAAACACATATTGGAAGATATTTAGGAAAGATGCAATGGCTGATGCCTTTTATCGGATTTGATTGGAGATACAGGAAATTAGAAGATGGCGAAGTAGAAAAAAATATATTTGGACAAAAGAACACCAAAGACAACAGGGCACAAATAAGTATCGGTATTCAATACACTTTACCTATGTTGGTACAAACACAGGCAGAAGTTTACCAGGACGGTAATGTTCGTTTGCAATTAATGAGAGAAGATATTCCGGTTGCAAAACGGTTAAGAATGAGTTTTATGGTAAATACAGACAAAGAATATATGGGGGGATTTCGGTATATCATTGGCCGCAATTTCGCACTCTCCGCGCATTATGATAGTGATATGGGTTTTGGCGCAGGCTTTACATTGAATTATTAAGCCAGCATTTTTTTTTATTTCTTCCTGCGCGGGATAATCAAATTTTGATTGGAACAATATTTTTTTAAATCGCTTTACTTTCACATTGTAACAGGATTATCAAGTAGGGATAAGGAATGATTCATACCCCGTTTTTTCAATTGAGTGTTTTCACTCAATTTTATTAATAAATACCTAAAAAATAATGTTGACTTCGTAAATTGCCGCTATGAAAAGGATACCGGCAATATTGTTTATTATCCTGTTTTCTCTTAGCGGTTTATGCCAACAGATTATTAAAGGCAGGGTAGTTAATGCTTCTACCGGAGCTACTATTGCAGGGTGTAGTATTTTTATCGCCAGTACTTCCAAAGGAACAGTATCTGATAATGCAGGAGCTTTCCTGCTGGAAAATGTGCCACCGGGAAAACATGAGCTGATTATATCCAGTATCGGTTATGAAACAAATGTTTTTTCCTTCACGGAAGCACAGTTGCCATTACTGCTGAAAATAGAACTTACTATAAAAGTGAAAGAACTGGAAAATGTTATGATAGAACCATCTGTAGAAGAAGGATGGGATAAATGGGGTAAATCTTTTAGGGACAATTTTATAGGGAATACGGAGAATGCGCTTCAGTGTCGTATAAAAAATGAAAAGTCTATCAGGTTTCGTTATTATAAAAAAACTAACCGGCTTACTGCCTATTGTGACGAACCGGTGCTGGTAGAGAATAAAGCATTGGGGTATACTATCAGCTACCAGTTGGAAAATTTTGAATTGAATTTTAAAGAGCAATCAATATCCTACCTGGGTTATCCTTTGTACCTGCCGATGGGTGGCAAGGGGCGGCAACAAAAATGGCAAAGAAAAAGAGATGAAGCATATAACGGTTCTATACTCCATTTCATGCGCAGCTTATTTTCCAACCAACTGGTAGAAGAAGGTTTTGAAGTAAGACGGATGGTGAGGACACCTAATTTTGAAAAACAACGTGTAAAAGCCATATACAGTTCCGGGCTTAGAAAAAAACTAGCCAATAACAGTATGCGTATTGAGATAAGTAATGGGATACCTGTTATGGGTGATGCCGGTGATTCTTCCGATTATTACCAATCAGTATTACAGCAAAAAGATTTTACCGAAGCATATGGTGCCGCCATTCTTAATGCGGACAGCCTGGTTGTTGAAACAAATCCAACGTATAAGTTGATTCATTTCGACGATTTTATATTTGTCACGTTCAAAAAGGAAATGGAGGAAGTGGGGTATTTGAGCACAGAATTTTCTAAACGCAATGTTACTTATCAACGGTCATTGGTAATGTTATTGGGAAATAAGCTTATTACCCTCGATAAGAATGGTAGTTTTTATAACCCGCAGGAATTTTTTACAGCTGCATATTGGGCATGGAGTGAGAAAATGGCGAATTCAGTTCCGGTAGATTACTGGCCGGGTAAGAAATGAAAATCCTGGAGCTATTTACATTAGCTGAAACTCTTCTTTAAAATATTTTTTCAAATTACCAGCTATAGCAGATGCAACCAGGTATATGAAAATGGCCGTGGATATGCCACTCAGGATTAACACCCATCCCATTTCTTCATCTTTTTGAAATTGAAATATGCCAAAGATTATTATTGCAAGCGGGAATAGGTAAAATAGCAGGTAGCTTTTATGTAAATTAATAGTAACTATTATCTTTTGATTACTCTCCAGTTGAGTAATATCGGCTACCAATTCAAAAAAGAAAGCATGTGGTTTTTGCACGTGAAAATGATTTTCATCAATCCAGCGGCCCTTTATTCTTAAATCTTCGTTCAGTCGGGCCATCCTGTCCTGTACTTCTTTGTTGGTAGCGTTAAATTTATAAACCTTGGTTTCAATATGCATTGTTCAATAGATTATTATGTATTCGCAATAATAGTCTTACACAATCAGCAAAGCATCTCCATAACTGAAAAACCTGTATTTGTCTTTAATAGCTTTTTTATAGGCTTCCATAGCTAATTCATAACCGGCAAACGCACAGGTCATGATCAATAAACTGGTTTTTGGCAAATGGAAATTAGTAACTAATGAATCTGCAATGTTAAATTCATACGGTGGATGAATAAAAGTATTGGTCCAGCCTTCGGATGGTTTCAATAATTTTTGTGCAGTAAAGGATGATTCCATTGCTCTCATAGTGGTGGTACCAATAGAGCAGATACGATGGCCGTATTCTTTTGCACGATTCACAATTTTACAGGCGGTTTCATCAATATTATAATATTCTGCATCCATTTTATGTTTGCTAAGGTCTTCTACTTCAATAGGGCGGAATGTACCAAGCCCGGTGTGCAGTGTAACTTCAGCAAAACGAATTCCTTTTATTTCCAGTCGTTTGATCAGTTCTTTGCTGAAATGTAAACCTGCCGTTGGTGCTGCTACAGCTCCTTCATGTTTGGCATATACGGTCTGGTAACGCTCTTTATCTTCTTCGTCGGGTTTGCGTTTAATATATTTTGGTAGTGGGGTTTCACCCAGTTTCTCTAATTGTGCCCTGAAATCTTCTTCGCTTCCTTCCCATAAAAAACGAATGGTACGGCCCCGGCTGGTTGTATTATCAATTACTTCCGCTACCAGGTCTTCCTGATCGCCGAAATAAAGTTTGTTTCCGACTCGGATTTTTCGTGCAGGATCAACAATTACATCCCACAGGCGATTGGGTTTATTCAATTCGCGAAGCAGGAATACTTCAATTTTGGCACCTGTTTTTTCCTTGCGTCCATACATACGGGCAGGAAATACTTTGGTGTTATTAACTACAAAAGCATCCTTATCATCAAAGTAATCCAGTATGTCCCTGAAATGCTTGTTCTCCATTACACCGGTATGACGATGCACCACCATCATACGGGCATCTTCACGGCGTTTAGTAGGGTTTTGGGCAATAAGGTTTAGCGGAAGGTCGAAACGGAATTGTGAAAGCTTCATGAGTATTCTTGGTTTATAGCTAAAAGTCTCATGACGCAAACCGGGCAGGTTGCCTGGAAGAGTTTGTTCCTAATCCGCTTACACTGATTTACCATAGTAGCAATTTCAGTAGTTAGTACAGTTTCAGCGGATAAATCCGGCCTTACGGCGCCGGGTTTGGTCAAATGACTGCATTTAAAGTTGGCAAAGGTACACAATTCAGGGGCAAAATCCAGTTTAATTTTGCACATTCTTTTTACAGGTAGCCTGTTCCAAATCGTCCCTTTCCTGTGTCATCAATAACCGGTTGAAAGGATTATTTTCTGATAACCATTAAATGAAGGATTACTGGAAAAACTTTATGCTTTTAGATATCAGGTGGCATCTTACTTTTGTTAGTACAAAAAACCATTCTGAAAGTCCAGGCGCTACACCACCACCAGGCTTTCCGGGATGGGATTTTAATCTTTATGAAATAAGTCTTCCCGCTTTTGCGGGACCAGAAAGTAATGAATATTTTAGGCGAATTCTCCCGAAGCAATCGGGATGGCTAATTAAATAAAAATAAACACTTGAAAAGAACCATTTTATTACTTCTTACCGGCTTTTCTTTTTTTTTATCACCGGCACAGCCAACAAATCAGCCCAAAAAATATCCCAGCCTTTTATGGGAAATTACGCGTAACGGGATTAAGAAACCTTCCTATCTGATAGGAACAATGCATGTAAGCAATAAGCTGGCATTTAACCTGCCCGATTCTTTTTATTATGCCATCCGAAATGCACAGGTAGTAGCCTTAGAAACCAATCCGGATACCTGGCAGGAAGATATGAGCAAATATGATTTGAGCGGATCGGATAACAATGGCTCCGGTTCAGCGTATTTAAATTATTTGTCGGCACCCAACGATTATATAAATATAAAAACACTTAAATTTTTTAAGTATGATAGTAAAATAGAACGGGCTCTTTATAGTAACCCTTCTACAATTAATAGTTTGTTATACCGCTCGTATGGCAATGAATCAAGTGATTTTGAAGAAGACACTTATCTTGATATGTATATTTATCAATGCGGTAAAAAATGGGGTAAAAAAGTAACAGGTGTTGAAGATTATGGCCAAAGTATGCAGCTAATGGCGGAAGCATACAAAGATGCAGCGAAAGATAAAAAAAGTAAGGATAGAAGTTATGGGGATAATGATGACGCCTTTTCTACTGAGAAATTACAGGAAGCCTATCGTACCGGTAATCTGGACCTCCTTGATTCTATCAATCAATATAATAGTGAGTCTGCTGCTTTTGATGAAAAATTTCTTTACCGGAGAAATGAGATACAGGCAAATTCAATTGATTCTATTGTAAGATCCGGTTCTTCTTTGTTTGTGGGAGTTGGGGCTGCTCACTTACCGGGAGAAAGAGGGGTGATAGAAGCTTTACGGAAAAAGGGGTATAAACTGCGTCCGGTTAAAATGGGTGAAAGAGCAGGTAAAGACAAAGATCTGCTTGATAAAGTCCGGGTGCCTGTTACATTCCGGACAGAAACTTCTTCCGATGGATTGTTTAAAGTGGATATACCCGGTAAGTTTTACAAATTTGGTGACGATCCTGCATTGGATCAAAAACAATATGCCGATATGTCAAACGGGAGCTATTATATGGTAACCCGTATTATGACCAATGCCTGGGTATGGAACCAGGTAGTGGACGATGTCTATAGAACAATTGATAGTTTATTATACGAAAATATTCCGGGCAAAATTATTTCCAGAACAGCCATCAATAAAAATGGATACAAAGGATTTGATATTACCAACAAAACCCGTCGTGGTGATTGGCAACGTTATAATATTTTTATTACGCCTTTTGAGGTTGTTCTCTTTAAAATGAGTGGCAACGGTGATTATATACTTAATGGAACGGAAGCAAAAAAATTCTTTGGCAGTATTCAGTTCAAAGAATATTACACGAATACTGAACCTGCTGTTACCAAAAAATATTCCCCGCCATTTGGAGGTTTTTCAGTTGATCTGCCACATACACCTTACGTGGGCAATGATGGAAGCTGGATAGTGGATGCCGCTGAAAAAATGAATAGCACAAATTTTCGTATAATCAGGACAGATATTCACAACTATCATTTTTCAGAAGTAGATAGTTTTGACCTGAGCCTGATGGAAGAAAGTTTTGCGTCATCTGATTTTATTGATACGCAACTTACCCGTAAACTAATCAAGTTTAAAGGTTACCCTGCTTTGGATTGCCGGTATAAAGACAAGAATGGGTCAATTTTTATAAGCCGATTTATTATTCAGGGGTCACATTATTATACATTGCTGGCGCATGGTAAAAAAGAAACATCCGCCATGACTGATTTTCTAAATTCATTTGAAATAACTCCTTTTACTTATGGGAAGGCAACAAAGCAAACAGATTCGTTACTTTATTTTTCCAGTGTTGTGCCTCTTATTTCCGGTGAAAAGAAAATAAAAATAGATATGGACCGCAACAATTATTACACGGGTAGTGATGAGGAGGAAGAGCGGGAAGCCGGGTTGCTGGAAAGTGGTGTATACCGGAATAGGTTAATCAGTAATGATTCTACCGGGGAAAAAATATTTCTAACTTTTTACAAATCGCCAAAGTATTATTATACACGGGATACTGCAGCCTTCTACAAAGAAATGGAGGAGCCTTTTTTGGGCAGTGATAGCACACAGGTAATCCGTTATAAGAAAGAAACTGTTTTGCCGGGTAAAATGAAAGTAACCGAACTTGTTGTTACTGATACAGGGAGCAGTCGTGCAGTATGGGGTAAATCTTTTTACAAGGATGGAGATGGGTTTTATCTGGTAACACAAATTGATACATTATCAAAGCCCAGTGTTTTTGTACAGCAATTTTTTGAAAACTTTGTGCCGTCAGATAAATTGCAGGGAGTAAATCCATTTACTAAGAAGTCAACACTTTTCTTTGCCGATTTTTTAAACAAAGACAGCCTGCTGCATAAAAGAGCAGTAAAATTTATAGACAGAATTGATCTTGATTCATCAGATTTTCCGCAACTCAAAAATGCCATTTCCTGGGTAAACTGGGACGAAAAAAAATACCTTGAAGTTAAAGACGCATTGATAAATAAATTAGGTGAAATGAAAACAAATTCATCCGCCGATTTCCTGAAGTCACTCTATTATTCGCTGGATGATACCGTGCAATTACAATACTCCGCTTTAGAAAGCTTACTGCAGCACAAAACTAAATATGCGTTTACTATTTTCAGGGATATCATCAATACAGAACCTCCTGTACTGGAGTTAAATGATGCAGGGTATGCAGATAATAAATACACAGTAGGGGAAAATTATCTTGCAGCCGTGTCTGATAACGGAAAATTTCTTGATGAATTAGCTGATACATTAAAGCTTACCAAAACAATTCTACCCGATCTTTTGCCCTTACTGAATTTAGCGGATTACAAAGGCAGTATTATGAAATTGTTGGGGCAATTGGTAGACAGTAACCTGGCGAATGCCACCGACTATGCCATGTATTTCAGTAAGTTTATGATCGAAGCAAAACAGGAATTGAAAAAACAATCCATCGCAGAAAAGAAAAGAGCTATAAAAAAAGCGGAGGATGATAAAGAAGAAAAGAAAACAGCCAATTCATTTGATGTGCAGCATAACAAAGACGCGGGCAATGATGGCCTGAGTTTGTATGCTACACTTTTACTTCCATTTTGGGAAACCAATTCAACCGTTCAGCCACTGCTTCAGCAAATGTTACGGTCCACCGATAAACAACTTAAATACAAAACCTTGTTACTGTTGCTGAAGAATAATAAGCCCTATCTGGATACATTACTGAATTTTTTTGCCAGCCTGGATGAATACCGGTTTCAACTTTACTCGGATCTGAAGGAAATGAAAAGACCGGAAAAATTTCCTGCTCTTTATAATAATCACCGGGACCTCAGCATTAGTTCTTTGCTCAACACAAGGATCTATGAAAAGCCGGATTCAATAGTTTATTTAGACCGGCTGCCGACTGATTATAAAGATAAGAAGGGGTTTATTTATTTCTACCGGTATAAAGCAAAAAAAGACGATATGAACTGGAAACTGGCCACGGTTGGTCTTGTATCAGAAAATCCTCATCAATTTATACTTGAAGATAATAGCCAGGTTAACCTGGCGGGATTTGGCGCTGCTTCATTAAAAACATTCCGGTATAATCAATATGAATTTACCGCCTTCTCCGAAACGAAATTCAATGGGAAGGAACCAGTAGCTGACCAATTAAAGAAGCTATTGAAAAAAATTATTTATGCCCGCCGCAATAGTGCTAAGAATTTTTATGAAGAGGAAAACGATACTATTGGCCTCTCCGATCTTCATGAGTGAACCAACATTCCTTTAGGTATGGAAGAGATCAGTTTTTTGGTGTATTCCGATTGAGGGTTATAATAAATATCATCAGCATCCCCGCTTTCTTCCATCTTTCCTTTATTCATCACCAGAATCCGGTCGCTGATGTAACGAACAACAGAAAGATCATGTGAAATAAAAATGATCGTGAACCCGAATTCTTTTTTAAGATCATTCAGCAGGTTTAACACCTGTGCCTGCACACTAACATCCAATGCTGAAACAGATTCATCACAAATGATAAATGATGGAGTAAGAGCCAGCGCCCGCGCAATAACAATCCGCTGACGTTGACCGCCACTGAACTCATGAGGATAACGATCAAAATGTTCGGCTTTCAAATTTACTTTTTCCAAAAGTTCCGTCACTTTATCTTTTCGTAGTTTATTAGTTGATAAAATACCATGCACCTGCATTGGCTCGGCAATGGCTGATCCAATGGTTATTCTTGGATTTAAAGAGGAGTAGGGATCCTGGAATACAATTTGAACTTCTTTTCTTAATGAGCGTAACTCATCTCTTTTCTTTGCAGTAAGGTCTATGCCATTATACATAATTTTTCCAGCGGTGGGTTCAATCAATCGTAATAAGGTTCTTCCTAATGTTGTTTTACCACAACCGCTTTCTCCTACCAGTCCCAAGGTTTCTCCTTTATACAATTCAAAACTTATATCATCAATAGCTTTAGTATATGAACTGGCTTTACCAAACAATGATTTTTTGGCGGGAAACCAGACGGATAAATGCTCGCAGCTAAGTAATACTTTTTTAGTACCCGTATTACTTGTATGATCATCCTGTACTTCTTGTTTGACTGAAGAATTAATAGGTTCGATACCCGGTATTTTTTCCTCTAAAAAATCTGCTACTACGGGCAGCCTTTTTCCTCTTTCATGATTTACCGGGCGGCAGGCAAGCAGTGCTTTGGTATAAGGATGTTTCGGACTGGTGAATATTTCTCTTACGGTATTTTGCTCAACAATTTCTCCTTTATACATCACTACCGCGCGGTCAGCAATTTCAGCAACAACACCAAGATCGTGTGTAATAAATACAACACCCATGTTTAATTGCTTTTGTAATTCCTTTATTAATGTCAGGATCGTTTTCTGTACGGTTACATCAAGGGCTGTTGTCGGTTCATCGCAGATAAGCAGTGAAGGCTCACAACACATAGCTATAGCAATCATTACACGTTGTTTCTGCCCACCGCTTAGTTGATGCGGGTAGCGACTGAAAATAGCGCAGGGGTTGGGCAATTTTACTTTTTCAAACCAGCTTATCGTTTGAAGCTTTGCATCCGTTTTGGAAACCTGTTTGCCTGTCGTATCGTTTTTTTTATGAACAAGAATTGCTTCCATCACCTGCTCACCACAAGTAAGAACCGGGTTCAGCGATGTCATTGGTTCCTGGAAGATCATGGCAATTTTATTGCCACGGATATGCTGCATTTCATTCCGGGTTCTTTTTAATAAATCAGTAACGTCGGATCCATTTTCAGAAAAATTAATTTCACCGTTTATAAATTTTGCCGGTGGAGTGGGAAGTAATTGAAGTATAGAAAGAGCTGTAACAGATTTTCCTGAACCCGACTCGCCTACAAGTGCCACTACTTCTCCTTTATTAACAGTCAGTGTTATATTTTTTAAGGCATTTACGTTGCCTGATTCTGCAATAAAATCGAGGGATAGATTTTTAATATGTAATAATGGCTGCATTATCAGGCGGCTATTTTATCGATTGATATTAATCGGCAATCAAACTTATCGTTTTCGCAATGCCTGATTGTCCGGGAGGCATGCTCAGGCTGACATACTTTTTGACAGCCTCCTTCTATGATGAATAGGTTTAGAATTTCAAATGTCTTACGGTCATTCCATCATTCATCAATTGTTTAAGCGATTCAATACCAATTTTCAAATGATTCTCTACAAAATGAGTTGTTACATTTTTATCACTTTCTTCCGTCTTTACACCTTCAGGAATCATCGGTTGATCACTTACTAACAGGAGTGCACCAGTTGGGATTTTATTATAAAATCCAACAGTGAAAACCGTAGCCGTTTCCATATCAATGGCATAAGCTCTTATTTTCTGGAGGTATTCTTTAAAAGGTTCATCATGCTCCCATACGCGGCGGTTGGTGGTATATACAGTACCTGTCCAATAGTCAACTCCAAAATCACGAATAGTGGTAGACAATGCTTTTTGCAAAGCGAATGCCGGGAGTGCCGGTACTTCAGCAGGGAAATAGTCATTGGAAGTTCCTTCTCCTCTTATAGCGGCAATTGGAAGAATCAAATCGCCCAGCTTGTTTCTTTTTTTCAAGCCACCGCATTTTCCTAAAAACAAAACAGCTTTTGGGTGTATGGCAGAAAGCAGGTCCATTACTGTTGCGGCGGTGGGGCTTCCCATCCCAAAATTAATAATGGTGATATTGTCAGCCGTTGCACATTGCATGGGTTTGCCTTCGCCAATTATGCTCACCTTGTTCCATTCGGCAAACATTTTTACATAATGGCTGAAATTGGTTAACAGGATATATTGACCAAAATTTTCCAGTAGCTCTCCGGTATAGCGGGGTAGCCAGTTCTTTACTATTTCTTCTTTTGTCTTCATGTTGACAAATTTAATCAATTAGAATCTATTTGTCGCTTCAAGAAATTGCCTGAAAATTTTTGGGAATGGGCTGCCGACTCCTTTTCCCCGCTCTTTGCCCGATGATTATTGACCAGTATTGGATGAAACCCTGTCAAATTATTGAACAGCTATTATTCTTTTATTTTTTAAAAGACGGAGCAGTACTTTTGAAAAATGATGATGAATATAAACTATCCCGCACCTGATTTCCGAATAAAAAAAGAAGGGGAGAAGGAGTTTATTTTTGATTCCCTACGTAGAAAATGGTTAGCATTAACACCCGAAGAATGGGTACGTCAGAATTTTGTGCAATACCTGTTGCAGGTAAAAAAATATCCAGCAACACTTATCGCCCTTGAAAAGGAAATCAGGTTAGGAGAATTAAGAAAACGATTTGATATACTCATTTATGACACGCATCATCAACCCTGGATGATGATAGAATGTAAAGCCGCCATTATAAAATTAGACGAAAAAGTGCTGGAGCAGATTCTCCGGTATAATATCAGTGTGCCTGTCAGCTATCTTATTGTTACTAATGGATCAGAAAGTATGGGATGGGTTCGTAATGCCGGTAAGCTTGATATGATTGCTGCTATTCCTGATCATGGAGTATAAGAACAGTTAGCGACTATAATAAAAAAATCCAGAAAAAGTTTGTAAAAAGGGTATTATAAATTTCAGCAATCAAAGCATCAATAATCAGTAATCATTTTTCTTCTTGTATGCTTTGTGGTTAAAAAAAAGATTTAAACCACGGAGGCACTAAGTCACGGGGAAACACAGAGGAAGCACCGTGAATCTCCGTATCACCCTGTCTCCGTGGTTCAAAAAAAGCTTTGAAACACCAAGACACCAGGGCACCAAGTCACGGAGTTTATTATTAATCAATTCCTAACAAATCTTAATTCTTTCTTATTTGTGGTTAAAAAAAAGATTTAAACCACGGAGGCACCAAGTCACGGGGAAACACAGAGGAAGCACCGTGAATCTCCGTAACACCCTGTCTCCGTGGTTCAAAAAAAGCTTTGAAACACCAAGACACCAAGGCACGGAGTTTATTTTTAATCAATTCCTAACAAATCTTAATTCTTTCTTATTGTCTTTGTGTCTCCGTGGCTTACAATCATTGTGGTAAAAAATTATTTTATTTCGGCTTCAAAAAGATCTTTTCATCAACGGGAACATTGAGTTCTATTTTTTCATACTTCACTTCCTGGTAAAGCTGCTCTTCTATTTTTGTGGTAAAGTGCTTACAAAATTTAAGACCATTGATTTCAGCTATATCCGTGTAATAAGTTGCAGCATCATATTCTACACCACTAATTTCTCTTTTAGCTATTGATTTTACCAACAGGTTCGTGATGGTACTGATAAAGTAATTAGTTATTTTGCCATCTTCTTTACTGGTTAATTTTACAATATATACATTGCCTCCATCCAGTACAGCCTGTCCAAGCAATTCTACCTGGTGGCCTCTTTTCTTATAATCCATCAAGTTGTTGGCTAGACTTGCCTGTGCTTTAAAAGTTACCAATTCTGATCCGGTTACATCTGTGGCAGTTAGTGCATTCGAAAATGGGTTTATTTTCCAGCCCTTTCCATTATCATAAACATTATTCACTGATTGTTCACCAACAACTACATCCGCTCTCATCGATTTACCATTAACAATTTGAGTAGTAATCGGTAAATTTTTCCCCTGGGTGCTTAATGTACCAGTTATTTTAGCTGTGGAGATTTTATTAAAAGCTTCTAAACCTCCCATCGCATTGCTATATTTCAGAATTACCTCGTCAACCATTTGTGCATTGGCCGATAGAATTCCTAAACATAGTATACCTGCAAACAAATTCTTCATAATAGTTAAAGTATGATTTATCCGCTGATAGCGGGTAAAAACGAATAACGAAGATAATGATTTCATTTTTTACTTATGCTGCTATGGATTGGATTGGAATTGGTAATATCGTGGTGTAAATGGAGGGACTTAATTTTAACTGAAGGCCAAAATCAACTTATGATT
>JANMLJ010000116.1:0-6212 GCA_031372465.1 Chitinophagaceae bacterium
AATCATAAAATTCAGGAAACCTGTCAGCCGGACAGGAAGAGTTGATTGTATTAAAGATAATAAATGTCATACAGGATTTAAACCCAGAATAAGCGTAAAAATTTATCAACACAGAGTAACAGAGGTTTTGAGTTTCACAGAAAAATTTAAAATATGAATCAATGCTCTGTGTAACTCTTTTTCTCTGTATCTCTGTGTTGAGAAACATTCGTTTCTATGGTAATTACATCTTTCTTGAAGAAGCTTTAAAAAATATCAACACCGAGTAACAGAGGTTTTGAGTTTCACAGAGAGGGTTAAAGTCTGAATTATTTCTCTGTGTAACTCTTTTTCTCTGTATCTCTGTGTTGAATCTTGCTTTACCTGGAATGAAATGGTTGATGTTATAACATTCAATTACCTGTCTTTTGTCGCCCAAAAATTTTCACCACGGTACTGGCACCAGGCTTTTTCTACACTGCCCTTTTCATTCCTTATAAAAAGAATATTCATCGCCATGGAAGAAAAATAGTCAGGCGCATCTTTATATAGATGAAAAAAATTGCGGGTATCTCTTCCGTCCCAAACAAAATATAAAATGTTGTTTTTTTGATTGATGGTTAATTTTTTCCCTGCTGCATCAGTATAGTTGTCTTCCAAGCTGCTATATTCTGCTGTTCTGTTTTTTGCAACGGGCAATGCACAAGTAGTAACACTGTCAATTTCTTTAATTAACTCATTAGCGAAGGAAAGAATATTCTTTTTACCTTTTTCTTTAGTGCCTAATGCGGCATAGCCATTAATGCCACTGGTATTCAGGTAGCCGCCTTCTATTACTACAGGAGACATACTTCCCCTTTTATCTTTCATACTGGAGTCATTCACCGCTTTACTCATATTGGTGAGATCGGGACGGAGATATAAAATGTTGGATGTTTCCAGTTCATCCGCATGACCGCTGTATTCTTTGGTACGGATTGCTGCTTCAGCCTTATCAAAAGCAGGCCGGTCATAACGACTGAAATATAATAGTATTCCTTCTTCCGATAAAATCTTAGCAGCTGTTTCTAATGTTGGAGTGGTACTTACGCCTACATTGATAATATAAAAACGTTTGGGTCCGTAGTTGGCAAGGCTTCTTACTATCTGCACTACCATATCGGTGGCTGTTCGAAAATTGGTGCTGGTAGAACCAGGGTATTTCAAAAATGCGGGATAAAAACCATAATTAACCACTGGCGTAATGATGACCTTGCGATACAAAGCAACAACTTTTGCTAACCCTTCTGCCTGAATAAAATCAGTGGAGAGTGGTAAATGTGGTCCATGTTCTTTTGATGCTGCGCCCAACGGCAGCACAATAACTGCATCGGCTGTTAAATATGGTTGAGCAGTTGTCCAGCTGATATCTTCTAAAAAAATGGCTTTGTTGGCAGGGCTTCTTTTTTGTGCAAGGCACCCCATTGAAAATACAATTGATAAAAGCAACAATATTTTCTTCATAATTGATTATTTAGATAAACTCTTTATAAAAATACTTTCCAGTTCGGCAGCAGTACTGTGAAGCAATGATTCATTGACCTGTAATATTAAATCATTGGGAGTGGGGCCACCGGCACGGGCAATAACGCCATTGTTCTTCAGGGTTTCAGCAAATATTTTTGCTTCGATTCCCTTTACTGTTAACCGGAAAATATTTGTTCCGGAAGCAATGCGGTGAATTTCAAACCGCGTGTTATTTTTTAATTTATTAATCAACTCCTCGGAAATAGCAACAGCTTTTGCAAATCGTTCTGAAAATCCATCCAGATAATAATTAGCGACTGCTACAAAAGGCCAAGCCTGGTAAAGCCCGCCGCCAAACATCCTTCTGGTATGATACATGGGTGCAATAATATCTTTTGGCCCGGCCAGTATGGCACCCGATGCTGCATTAAAATATTTATAAAGTGACACATATACCGTGTCAAACAGCGAAGCATAGTCTGCAACAGCTACACCGGTATAAGGAGTAGCCAGAAAAATTCTAGCACCATCCAAATGCATCTTAATGTTATTCTCTTTTGCATATTTTGCAATCTGTTTCATTTGTTCATACGCAAAAACTTCTCCCTGTTTTCTTCTTACCGGTGATTCAATAGAGATAACACCCACCTTTGTTGCTACACGGCTACCCGCTGTTTTTTTTACCATATCATCCACCTCTTCCAATGTAAAACCAGCTTTATTGGCACCCAGCGGAATCAGGTTAAGATTACTCAGTATTTGAGTACCATCACCGGTATCATTATACACATGGCTTTCATGTTGTACAAGGACTCTGTTATTCAGGCCTGCAAGTGAACGAATGGCTAAATGATTAGCCAATGTACCGGTTGGTATGAATACTGCAGCCTCTTTGCCGAGTAGTTTAGCAAATTTTATTTCCAATTCTTCCACAGATCCTCCTAATGAATAATTATCCGGAGTCAGATTATCTTTTTCTGTAAGTTTTGTCAGAAGTTGAACATACTCTTTGGGTGAAATATTTATTCCATCTCCTCTGAAATCAACTACATTTTTTTCATCAGAAAATTTATTACTACCTGATCCCAATACGGGCAAGCTCAGTCCCGGAATTAATGCTGTACCAGCGGATAACTTTAAAAAATGTCTTCTTTCCATTATTTTTATTTTTTTGAAAAGTACCTGCAGGGTTTACTTCATTAAATTACAATGATTTTAAAAAGGCCATCAATGCTTTTTTGTCATCTGCATTCAACCACAATCCGAAGTTATGACCTTTAACAGCAAATGGTTTATCAACGTTAGGGTTAAAACCCGATGGTATAAAATCATCTTTTTGCCTTGCCGGGTTAAACATTTCTTCCAGGCTGGTAATATATCCGCTATGCATTAATGCAGTGCGGTTCCACACTCCAATTAATGAGGGCACTTTATAATAACCGGTACCCCGTCGGCTATACAGTGCAAGACCCGGATCTGTTCCTACACTGAAGTCAATTACATCATACTTCACCATTTCTTCTTTGGTTGGATTAAAGCCATCAGCTAACGTAAGTGCATTGCTGGAATAAAATGGTGGTGTATGGCAACCCACACAGGTTTCTTCTGTAAAAATTTCTTTTCCTCTTGCTATTAATTCAGGAGACGCTTTTTCAGGATTAGGCATTGGCTTTAACGAATATAAATACATTGCCAGCGCATACGCCTGCTCATCAGAGAAACGGGTATATCGTTTAAGAATGATACTATCAGGTGAACCATCTGGTTTAAAGCCACCATAAGAATTAGTGAAATCCATTTCCTGGTTCAATACGGCATAACGCATCACATCACCAATATCACGGTGCAATAATAAACCGGTGCGGTCAAGATATTTTCTTTCTTTTAAATTAAATAAATCAGGAATAGCTGTAGGCGATCCCAATATGCTGCTATGCCGGTGCATAACACCCGGCACTGTTGCCATCAAAACATCAGTTGCATGTTTTGCATTTGGCTTTTTAATATATTCCTGGCTTTCATGTTTTATCCAGGGGGCGCCAAATAGTCCGCGGAAAGATTGGCTTACCATCATACTGGCAACACTATCCGGAAACTTCATTCTTTCAATCTGCGCTTTTAGCCCTCCTCCAAATAAATCATCAAAAGGAAAATTACCCTGCCCGCCTTTCAACACAGTACCATCGGACATCACCCGGTTGTGGCAACTACCACATGACATAGATCCTATTTCAATTCTTCCTTTTTCACGAACCACCAAACTAAAAAAAGGAAGAATGCCGTCTTTTGTTACAGGCACATGCATAGACCTGTAAAATTCCTGCCTATTCTCAAGCTGAGATTTGTTTAATGAGCTATCCATAAGAAAACCAATGTTCTGTGGCATATCATAAATAATCTCACCTGCTTTTACCCAATCATCCGCAGAATTTATTTTTGATGCATCAAAAACTATTTCGGGGTTCTGCTTCAGCAACCATTCATAATATCCCTTTGGCTCACGACCGGTCATATACATGGGATATGTTTTATAAGCCACACGTTCCGGTATTTTAATATATAGTTCTTCCGCTATTGGTTCTACATGAATAGATTTGTCTACCAGTGGTACATGTGCTGACCGCAGTTTTTCCAAATCCCATAGTTTAGGGATATCATTTATTTTATTTACACCAAAACTTAACAGGAAAACACTGATTGTTAGTAAACAAATTACCACAATAGTTTTTTTGTGTTGCATAATGTGTTTTTTTTGTTTAAAGGAAATTAACCACAGAATACACAGATTAAGGCTCAGATAACACCGTGTAATCTGTGAAAATTTAATCAGTGTTATCAGTGGTAAAACCCAATATTGATTACAGGTAACTCAGCCACCATTTTTCTTTATGTTTCTGCTTATAGTTACTAAACCATCTGCAAACAGGATAAAGTGAAAGCACAACACCTATCCAGATAATATAAACCCAGAAAAGAGAATATCCTTCACCTGCAGCTGCAAACTTTGGAAGACCCTCATCCTTGGCTGGATGCAGACCTTCGGATACTGAATGTCCCCTCAATAAAAAAAACACAGATGATACCAGGTGTATCAGGAAAAAATGCAACACATAATAAAGGAAGGGAACGCGGCCATATACAATGATAAACTTTGTCAACCCGTTTCTTACATTAGCAAAAAAAGCGAGAAACAAAATCCCGATACCGATTGTAGCACACATATATAATAAGGAAGGCGGATATTTGGTAACGTTCATGAAGGAGAGGAAACTGAAAACAGCATCCTTTTGAGTTGACCATTTAGCGGCATCACCATACTCATTAATAAATCTGATCACTACAAAAAAAGCAAGGATAGCCAGCCCCAGCCATAGTAGTATTTTCTTTCTTTGAAGACCTTCCATTTTTAAAAATAATTTACCAAAGCAATAGCCCATCATCATCAATCCTGCCCACGGTAAAAAAGGGTAAAGTATTCCCAGGTAGTGATTGCCCCAGAGAGGATAAAAACCGGGACGATGAATAAGGTCATACCACCAGCCGGGACTGCTCTTTAACCCAGCTTCATAATAATCCAGCAGGTTATGCCCCAAAACAATTAATACACCGGTTGTCAGAATAACATAAAATGGCAGCTGTACCATTAATCCGAGTATGATCATGCTGATACCAATAGACCAGATGGTTTGTAAACCGATAAAACTATAGTGTACATCAAAGGTGAAAGCAAAATTTATAATGACGATCTCCACTACCAGGAGCCACAACCCCCGCTTAATCAGAAAAAGGCTCAGTTCCTTTTTACTTTTGCGCAAGCTTTGAAACCAGGCTCCGGTTCCGGCCAAAAAAACAAAAATGGGAGCACAAAGATGAGTGATCCATCGGGTGAAAAATAAAAAAGGGGTTGTTGTAGTCAGGTTGGTGGGGTCGCCTGTCCATGCATCTTTATGGAAGAAATCCCTGGTGTGATCAAGCGCCATGATGATCATTACAAGCCCACGAAGCAGGTCAATAGAATCTATACGATAAGATTTTGTCCCGATAGCCTCGTAGGGGCGGGGTTGACTCATTATCTGTTCCGACATGTCGAATTAGTTTTTGGTTTCAAAACAATGATATATAATGGAATATGCGGGAAACCATTGTATAATTAAATATAATTAAGAATATCGGTTTTACAAAAGGGATGAGGCGGACTGAAAAGTATTTTTTTGGCACAACGACACTAAGTCACGAAGTAAAGAGAAGTTGAAAATTAAATCTTTGTGTCTTCGTGGCAAACCTTTCTCTTTGCCTTTTGAGATATCTTCATTCTAAAGAAATAAGCCGGTAAAAGTCATGGAAAATAGTGATTAAAGTCACCAGAGAAGGGTTTCTAAATGACGAACTTTATACTACCGATGAGTAATTCTATAAAATTGGTATTGGTTTGTTTGTTATGCATTGCTATAGTAGCAAGTATATATCTATTGATCAGGTAAATAAAAAAATAATTAGTATGAAGAAAAATATGGGTAACGCTGATCGTATCATCCGGGTTTTGATTGCCGGAATTTTTGCCTATCTCTATTTTGGAGGTATAGTCACCGGTACATTGGGTCTGGTACTGGTGGTACTTGGTGGTGTATTTGTACTGACAAGTTTAGTCAGCTTTTGTCCTTTATATACATTAGTGGGACTAAATACCTGCCCCCGAAAGGAAGTAAAATAATACGATTGGCTGTAAA
>JANMLJ010000143.1:0-5030 GCA_031372465.1 Chitinophagaceae bacterium
TCTATCTCTGCAAGAAGGTCGCCTTTTTTTACAGAATCTCCTACTTTTTTATGCCATGCAGCTATCACACCTTCGGTCATGGTGTCACTGAGTCGGGGCATCAGAATCGTTTCGGCCATTGCCTTTTAAATTTTCGTCGAAATTAAGGTAAAATGCTGAATCCTGCTTAAGCAAAAGCTTTAGATCGCCCGATGAAATAAGGAATTCTTAATCAGTAGTCAAGTTCAAGCCGAAGCCGGTCTTTTAGTTCTTTAATCAACGGGTATTGTTCGGTCATTTTCAAAAACTGTTCTTTTGCAGAAAGAGGAATTTCTACCAACGGTCTGTCTTCTGATTTTTCCTCGGCAATTACACTGAATTGAAGCGACTTGTTTTTCAGCCTTTCCTGCAAAAAAACAAAGAGTTTATTTCTATCCTGTTCTATAAATTGCTTTTCTATATTATTGGCAGATACAACTTCAAAGGTATTTTCATCTTTTATTCTTAAAATGGCCAATAGAAATGGCTGGGCAGCAGGATTTTTTGCCGCTTTCAAAACAAGCACATATTCAGCCCAGGCTATTTGTAAGTCTTCTAACTGTATTGGAAGATTGATATTTCCATTTCCATTACTGCCAGTGGCCTGGTATTTTTGTCTGATTTTATCTAATGGGGAGATTTTAGTGTTTTCGGGTTTGGAGGTTTTGGTTGTTTCATTATACTGTTGACTTACTGCTGCTACAATAATTTTTTCTGAATCAGTAGTTTCGATAATTAATTTTGCCTCTTCCAATTTTCGGGAATTAACTATGGACTGTGGACTATTGGCTATGGACTCTTTAACCCCGAAAGGTCTGATTTGCCTGAAAGCAATTGATTTTGCTCCTTCAACTACTTTTTTTTTAGCAATACCGGTTCCATCTGCAGAAATCTGAATGGCTTGTTGAAGATAACAGAGTTTAATAATTGCCAGTTCTACATGCAGCCGTTTGTTCCTGGCCGTTTTATAATTTATCTCCGTTTCATTTAAAATATTAAGTGCGCTGATCAGCAGGGGGGGGGATACCTGTTTGGCAGTCGATATATATTTGTCTTTAAAACTTTCCACTACTTCCAGTAAAACTGCTGCTTTTTCATCTTTACAAACCAGCAGGTTGCGTATAAATTCTGCAAAGCCATTAATAACCAAATCACCTTCAAAACCTTTGCGGTTAATATCATCGTACAATAATAGCGCTTCGGAAAGATCCTGCTCCTGCATACAGGTTAATAATTTAAAATAACAATCAGCATCTAGAATATTCAGGTGTTCTAATGTAGTGGTATAATTTAATTCGCCGTTAGTAAAACTTACAATTTTATCCAGAATACTCAATGCATCCCGCATACATCCTTCACTTTTCTGAGCTATTACCTGCAGTGATGCTTTATCAGCAATAATATTTTCTTTGCTGCAGATTTCTTCCAAATGATGAATAGTATCATTAGTCGTAATGCGTTTGAAATCAAAAATCTGGCACCGGCTCAGGATGGTGGGAAGTATTTTATGTTTTTCAGTAGTAGCTAAAATAAAAATAGCATAAGGCGGTGGTTCTTCCAGTGTTTTCAAAAAAGCATTGAAAGCGGAAGAACTTAACATGTGTACCTCATCTATCACATATACTTTATAATGTCCTGTTTGGGGTACAAAACGAACCTGCGTAACCAACTCCCTGATATCATCTACTGAATTATTGGAAGCACCATCCAATTCAAAATAATTCATAGATGCACCGTCGTTATAAGATATACAGCTTTGACATTTGTCACAGGCTTCACCATCTTTTGTATGATTTTCACAATTGATGGTTTTGGCTAAGATTCTTGCACAAGTAGTTTTGCCAACTCCTCTTGGCCCGCAAAATAGAAATGCATGCGCTAATTGCTGCTGCTTAATGGCATTTTTAAGTGTAGTGGTGATATGCGACTGACCAATGACGGTGTCGAATGTTTGTGGTCTGTATTTACGTGCCGAAACAATGAATTTTTCCATGAAATGAGTCGATAGTCTTTAGTCGGGAGTCTTTAGTCAGGCCCCAGGCAAAAATAAGTGTTTCATAATTAGAAGCAGCGACTATAGACTCCTGACTCTCGACTCCAGACTAATGTAAAATCGGATGCGGTTTAAATTCCTTCGTTCTGTCAAATAGATAACGGTAAGTAATTAATTTACGGGTGCGGAAAGTGTCGGCTATGTTTTCAACCACATTAATCATTTTGGGGTTAAACTCGCCTATCCATTGCATTTCATATTCAAGATACTTTTTCATAGGCTGTATCACAAACTTAATTTCATTAATAATATAGGCATCAACACCCATGCCCTGAAATTCCGGAACAACCCCAAATACAAGGCCGGTAAACCGTGTGTTTTTCCGTGTTTTTTTAATCCAGAGAAACTTCAGTTTATGCCACAGGTCAAATTTCCCTTTCAGGTGCTTAAACCACTGGTTCAGATCTGGCAGATTTACAAAAATGGCAATTGGATCATTATTATGATAAGCAAACATGATTAGTTTTTCTTCCATCACCGGCTTCATTTTTTTAAACATCATCAGCACCTGGTCTTTTTTCAATTCTTTTAAACCACCATGCCCTGCCCAGGCTTTATTATAAACTGTTGTAAAGTCAGCAGCATATTTTTCCAGGTTATTTTTATTGATGATGCTTGCACTATAAGCCGGATCTTTAGTTAACTGTGCATGTCTTGCCAATATTTTCTGGCTCATTTCTTTTGTTGGGTCAAGACCCCAGCAAATTTGGTTATAATACCCTTTGAACCCATAATTTTCGAAAAGATCCTGGTAGTAGGGTTTATTATAATTAAGGCAATAAGGCGGTGGTTGAAATCCTTCTACCAGCAGTCCCCACCAACGGTCCCTTTCACCAAAGTTTATAGGCCCATCCATAGCCTGCATACCATGTTGCAACAACCAGTGTTTGGCTACATCAAAAAGCATATCCGCCGCTGCCTGGTCATTGATGCAATCAAAAAAACCTATACCACCAACAGGCACATCGTCACCTTTATTCTTATATTTCTTATTAGTAAATGCGGCGATCCGGCCAATCAATTTTCCATTTGTATCTTTCAAAACCCATCTGATGGCTTCGCCAAACCGGAAAGTTTTATTTTTTTTCGGATCAAAAACTTCATAGATATCTTTTTCCAGGGGATGGATATAATTGGGGTTACTTATGTTTATCTCTACATTAGCCTTAATGAAATCTTTGGCTAGTTGGGGGGTCGTTACTTCGATGAGTTGCATGTGGCAAAAATAGGAAAGAAGCTGTTTCAGCAAAGACTGATCTTTTTCAGCAGTAACTCTTGCTCCGCCTGGGAGCCGGTCAGTGCAAAAGCTTTTTCAAAATATACTTTAGCTGCAGCTTTCTCCTCCAGGTCAAAATACATTTCCCCAATGGAAGCATAATAAATATGGTGATGCTCCAGCCCTTTTATTTTTTTCAACTCTTCCAGTGCTGTTTGTTTGCTAATGGAATAGGCTGATGCGATGGCCTTATTCATAGCCACAACAGGGTTTGGCTGTAGTTGGTACAGCATTTCATACAGATGATAGATACTCTTCCAGTCGGTGGTTTCAAATGATGGCGCTGCTGCGTGTAATGAAGCAATAGCCGCCTCAAGATGGTAAGCAGAAGTTTCAAATGGCTCACTAGCAGCATCTAAATAGTAGAATCCTTTTTGAATTAATGGCCGGTACCATTTACTTCGATCCTGATATTTTAGAACGATAATATTACCCTTATCATCCAGCCTTGCAGATAGTCGGGAGGATTGAAAACACATTAGCGAAAGCAGTGCTTTTACATGGGGATAATTGGTTATGGAATGCTGGATTAGCAGATGGCATAGTCGGATGGCTTCTCTGCATAACTCATCTCTTATTAGCTGTTCGGGGTGCGACGAGTTATACCCTTCATTAAATAACAGGTAAAGTGATTTCAACATCACTTTTAAGCGGGATGCCAGTTGATCTCCGGTTGGTACATCCAGCTCAATTTTTTCTCCTTTAATTTTTTCTTTTGCTCTGTATATTCTTTTATTGATCGTTTCGTTATTAGTCAGAAACGCCTTTGCAATTTCATTTACACTCATACCACAAAGGGTTTTAAGTGTTAGTGCGATCTGTGATTCTTCAGGAATAGCAGGGTGGCAACAGGCAAACATCATTCTTAACTGACTATCTTGAATTTCATTTTCAAGAAATAAATTGTTGACTGCAGGCGATAGTGTATATTCTGATTGAAGCAGGTAAGTATATCCAGGACTTATTTCTTTAAATTTTTTTTCCCGCCTTAAGAAATCAATGGCTTTATTTTTTGCGACACGGAACAGCCATCCTGAAGGGTTTTCAGGAACGACATTGTATCGCCAGGTATTCATTGCCTGTAATAATGTGTCCTGAACAATATCCTGCGCCGTTTCAAGATTTTGAAATCCCAGCATTCTTGATAAAACAGCTATCATCTTTCCCGACTCATGCCGGAAAAGATGATCAGCCAATTCATTAATAGGTGATGTATTTACAGCCATTTTACAAATCCATTTTCATAACATGCCTTACCTGTATACTTCCACCTGTTGCATAATCAGGGTAATCTGCACAAAGGGCCACTGCTTCATCATAATCAGCTGCATTAATAATAAAGTAACCACCAACTATTTCTTTGCCCTCCGTATAAGGACCGTCAGTTACATGAGACGCACTGCCTTTAATGAGTTTGCCACCTGGTAGTAAAGGTTCACCACCAACATATTTGTTTTCTTTGGCGAGTTTGTCTATCCAGGCCATCCATTTACCCATATTCGCCTGCATTTGTTCGGGAGATAAATCGGATGGCATGCCACCCTGGAAGATTAACATGAATTTTTCCATAATAGTAGTTTTAAGAAATTATTGAAATTGGTTTCAGTTTAATGACGAACAGGGTTATTTATTCAGGACAAAAAAGGGAAATATTTTTTATAAGATAGGTAATTTGTTTTATTC
>JANMLJ010000152.1:0-7987 GCA_031372465.1 Chitinophagaceae bacterium
TTAGAAATCGTGTTGAGCACTTTTAACTTTTCTGTTTGCAGATTGGTCAGTTGTACACTTACTTTATCAATATCCAATTTTTCGGCAAACCCATTTTCGTAGATGATACGGGTATCTTTCAATAATTTTTCCAGGAGTGTAATATTGGCATCCAGTAATTCAGTCTGTGTTTTACTAACTACTAACTGGTAATAGATCTTATAAATATTTGCTTTAATAACCTCTTCAGTTACTTCCACATTCTTTTTTCTGAATTCAACGGCAGCACCCCTGGCCAGGAGGCCAACAAATACCTGGCCGTCAAAAAGTATTTGTTGCAGACTTATACCTGCGGTTGCGCTGAATTTTGAACCGAACTGAGCTGCAATAAATCCAAAATCATTGGGCATCTGAATAAGTTGACCATTCCCGTTTTTTACACCTTCATCAATCAATACCTGGTAGGTGGCGGGCGATATAAAATTGGGAATGACTTGTGTGGCTACATTTGGATTAAAGGCAGTTGAAAAACTTGCATTGATATGCGGATATGCATTGGAAGTAAATTCCCTGTTCTGCTGCTCCTGTAGCTGTACATCAACCAGGGCATTTTTTACATTCACATTATTCTTCTTTGCATAATCAACGGCCTGCTGAATGGAGAATTCATGCCTGGAGATTTTTACGGTATCTCCCATTTTGCCCGGTATGCCCTGTGCAAATAAAACAGCCGGAAATAACGCGAATCCCAAAAGTATCCCAATAAATAAGGGAACTTTATTTTTTACTCTCTTCATACGAACTGATTTTTTTATGTTGCTCATTGTATTGCTGAATAAGTTTATGTCCTTTAATGGTGGCAAGACCATAGGTAAAATTCTCAATCATTATTTCTGAAGTTACCGCCAGGTTGTACTTGCCCGGTGGAAAAACTGATACATTAAAAGGAATCATAATTGATTCAATCCTGTACTTGGATAATACATCTATATTCAAATCATGCCGGTATAGTTCATCGTTGATTCCCCATTCAATATTTTTCCGGATGATCTCTAATAAAAATTTATCCTTATAATTCTTAAACCGCTGGAAAGCCTTAAAATGAAATTTTTCAAGATCATATAAAAGCATCGGGTTCATATTCTTGAATTCCTCCATGATATGCTCCATCGTCAGAAAGATCTCGTGGATGGCATCTGTGGCCATTGTTCTGCAATTGATACAATCACCCTCCACTTCGTTGATATGCCGTTCTACAACCGCTTCTACCAGTTCATCTTTATCGGCAAAATACTGGTAAAGCGTTTTTTTGCTCATGGCTAGGTTATTGGCAATATCGTCCATGGATACAGACCGGATTCCATACTGCATGAACAATTCTTCGGCTTTTAATGCTATTCGTTCTTTTGGTTCCATTTTTTGCAATTCGGGTACAAAACTACGGAAACTTTTTTCGTAACCAAAGTTTCCATCCCTCTTTTTTTACCGTTCACCGATTTTTAAGGCACAGAAGGGCATATTTTTTTAAGCTACCTTAGCCTTATGGAAACAGCCCCAAAAACACCGGGTAAAAGCACAGCAGCAAAGATTTTTCGTTATTTTATACAAGGGTTGATTATTCTCGCACCCATTGCTATAACCGCTTACGCCTTGTATTGGCTTTTTGAAAAGGTGGATGGCATATTACGGCCTTATGTTAATATCCCGGGTCTTGGTTTTGTTATTATCATTGCTTTTGTATTATTGGTAGGTTGGGTTAGTTCCAATTTCCTGATGGGCAGTTTTATCAGTTTTTTTGATCAATGGATGGAAAGGGCCCCTGGAATAAAATTCATTTACTCTTCAACGAAAGATTTTTTTGAAGCATTTGGAGGCGAAAAGAAAAAATTTAACCAGGCCGTTCTGGCAAATGCCTTTTCTGCAGATGTATGGGTGGTTGGCTTTTTAACCGATGAAGAAATGGAAAAATTTGATCTGGGTGCTGATCATGTGTCAGTTTATGTTCCACAATCCTATCATTGGGCCGGGCAATTATTTATTCTTCCAAGGGAAAAAATAAAAAAGATTGAAAAAATAACCGCCGGGGAAGCAATGAAATATGCAGTAACAGGTGGCGTAGTAGATCTGGATGAAGAAAGAAAAGAATTATCCGAAGAAACGAAAGAGCATGCTGATAAAATAATACCGCAATAATGCGAAAGCTTTTTTTTATCGGTCTATTTTCTTTGTTAGCTAAAGACTGCTTTTGCTGGGGCTTTTATGCGCATAAAAAAATCAACTATTTTGCTGTCTTTCTCTTGCCACCAGAAATGATGGTACTATATAAACCTCAAATTGATTTCATTGCTGAACATGCCGTTGACCCCGATAAAAGAAGATACGCTATACCCAACGAAGGCCCAAGGCATTATATAGATATTGATCATTATGGAAAATATCCTTACGATTCATTGCCCAGAAACTGGAACAATGCCGTAGCAAAATATTCTGAAGATACGTTGAATACATACGGTATTGTGCCCTGGTGGCTGCAAACAATGCTTTACCGGCTTACCGATGCATTTAAAGAAAAAAATCAGGCAAAGATTTTAAAATACTCCGCAGAGATTGGTCATTATATTGCCGACTCCCATGTACCGCTGCATGCCAACTCCAATCATAATGGCCAGTACACCGACCAGAAAGGTATTCATGGCTTTTGGGAAAGCCGGGTGCCTGAATTGCTGGCTGAAAATGAATGGGATTTTTTTATTGGCAAAGCTGAATACATAAAAATTCCAGCAGATTTTATCTGGAAAAGAGTGCTCGAAAGTGCCGCGGCAGCAGACACTGTTTTAAAATATGAAAAAGAATTAACAAAGCAGTTTCCTGATGACCAGAAATTTTCTTTTGAAGATCGTAATGGTATAACTATTCGCCAATATTCAGCTGCTTTTTCAAAAGCCTATGATGCAAAACAAAAAGGTATGATAGAAAGAAGAATGCGACAATCTATTTTTGCTGTCGCTAGTTTTTGGTATACGGCCTGGGTAAATGCCGGTCAACCTGATCTAAAAAATCTTTCCAATAAAACTTTTACTGCCGAAGACCTTAAAGAATTTGAAAGCCTGAACAATTCCTGGAAAAATGCTCCCATAAAAGGACGGGAACATGAATAATATAGTCCGTATCAACCGATTGTTCTTATTTAATGGGGGTTATGTTTTTCCAGCCTATTTTTTTAGCTTTACCAACTCGTACTATTTTTACAAAAACCAATATTTATGAAAAGGATATTTCCCCTTTTATTAGTTTTATTTTCTTCGCTTTCTTCTTTAGCACAAGAACAGGTATTTGAATTAATGGAAAGAACTGATTTAACATTGCAGGAAATTGAGACAAGAGCTAACCGTTTTTTTGAATCCACCGGTACAGGTCGTGGAACCGGTTATAAACAATTTCAACGCTGGTTGTATGAACGTAAGTTTCATACAGATGAAAATGGCAATTTTATTTCTCCTCAAACAGAATGGAACAATTATCTGCAAAGCCGCAACGCAATGAGAACAACCGCAACATCTGCGGCTAACTGGACTCCACTGGGTCCCAGTGGTTGGACACACACATCCGGGTGGAATCCGGGAACCGGAAGATTATCAGCTATGGCCGTTCATCCGGCCAATCCGAATATCATTTATGTTGGATCTCCCGGAGGTGGTTTATGGAAATCAACAAACGCCGGAGCAAACTGGTTTCCGCTTACTGATAATAATTCGTTGTGGATGTCAATATTTGCAATTACTATTGACCCATTGGATCAAAATATTATTTATGTAGGAACAAGCAATGGTATTTTATTAAAATCAATAAATGCCGGCAGCACATTTACATCAACAGGAAGCGGCCCTTCTGGTACCATTCGAAAAGTTCTTATTAATCCCACTTCTACCAATATTGTTTTTGCCTGTTCATCATCCGGGATACATAGATCAATTAATGGCGGTACTAACTGGACTCTGGCCGTTTCTGGAAGTAAAGAAGATATAGAATTCAAACCCGGGGATGTAAATATCATGTATGCTTCGGGAAATGATGTTGTACGTTCAACGGATAATGGTATAAGCTGGTCGGCGGTGGGTGTTGCAGAAGGTATCACCAATACTGGCCGCACATTAGTAGCGGTATCTGCTGCTGACCCTTCTATTGTTTATGCAGTGCAGGCAAGCGGTAGTTTGTTTGGCAGAATGTATAGATCAACCGATTCTGGTTTAACTTTTTCAACTACAGTAGTAGGTGACCCAGCCGCTGGCACCAATTTTTTTGGTTATGAACCCAATGGAACCGGCACCACCGGGCAAGCTACTTATGATATGGCATTGGATATTTCACCCACCAATGCAAATGATGTTTATATGGCTGGTATCATTTGCTGGCGTTCAACAAATGGTGGTAACAATTTTACTGCACTAACCGTTTGGTCTTATCCTAATGGTACAGGATATAATCATGCAGATGTTCATGGATTATTTTGGATAGGGGGTATTATCTATTCTATTTCTGACGGAGGTATGTATAAAAGTAATGACAACGGAGACAATTGGACTGACCTTTCTGTAGGATTAACAATCCGGCAGTTTTACAGAATAGCTAATTCACCAACTAATGCGAATGTAATTACCGGAGGAGCGCAGGATAATGGAACTGTTACAAGACAAGCTTCCGGTAACTGGGCCGACTGGCTCGGAGCAGATGGCATGGAAGGATTGGTTAGTCCAACCAATCATTTAAATTTATGGGGCACCAGTCAGAATGGAAGTATTTACCGTTCTACTAACGGAGGTAATTCTTATTCAGGTCTTCCAAAACCCTCCGCTGGTCAGTGGGTAACACCTTTGGCAATTCATCCTACCAATGAAACAATTGTATATGGTGGTTGGACGGGTGTATATAAATCTATTAACAGCGGAACAAGCTGGACCAATATTTCCGGAGCTACTATTACTACTACATTAGCTGATCTGGCAGTTGCACCATCTGACCCCAATTACATTTATGCGTCTAACGGATCTGCTCTTTATGTTACTACCGATGATGGTACTACCTGGTCAACCCGTACCGCTCCTTCAACGATTAATGATATTGCTGTTGACCCCACCAATCCTTCTAAAATATGGATTGCCTGTAATAGCTCAACAAACAGGGTAATGGTTTCTACAGATGCCGGCGCAACATTTACCAATGTTTCAACTAATCTTCCAGCCATTGTTGCGAGAGCAATTATAGTAGATGAAAATTCGCCAAGGGGTATTTATGTAGGTATGAATATTGGCGTTTATTATAAAAAAGAAACAGATGCCAACTGGACAGATTATTCTGCTAACCTGCCACTGGTTGCTATTAATGAATTAGAAATTCAAAAATCTTCCAATAAATTAAGAGTTGCAACCTATGGCAGAAGCATCTGGGAAAGCCCGGTTGCTGATGTTGCACCACCTGCAGGTTTTACATTTACCAATCCTGCACCTGCTACCGTTATATGTCCTGCACCTGCTACCATGAACATTTCTTTAGGAACATCTGTGATTGGTGTATTTACCAATCCAATTGCGTTAACAGCAACAGCTGGTATTCCTGCCGGAACTACTATTACATTTGGAACTAATCCAGTTACACCCGGCAACATTAGTTTAATAAACTTAAATAATGCCAATACATTAGCCCCCGGTTCATATGTTATAACTATTACCGGTACTGCTACCGGTGCAACGACACAAACAAGAGACATTACTTATACGGTTAATCCTGGAGCTGGACCCTCCATTACTTCACAGCCTGCTAATCAGTCTATTTGTGCCGGATCAACCACCTCCTTCTCCATAATTTCTGCAAGTGCCAGTTCATTTCAATGGCAGGTAAGTACAGATGGTGGCAGCACTTATTCCAGTTTATCTAACGGTGGCGTATACTCGGGTGCAAGATTAGCCACTCTTACTATCACCGGCGCAACTGTTATTTTGAATAACAATCTTTATCGTTGTATAGCATCTACCAATTGCGGAAACACTAGTTCTAACACAGCAATCCTTACGGTTAGTGATACCCCGGTTATTATAGCACATCCACAAAGTGCTACACTGTGTTCCGGAAGCGGCACTACTTTATGTGTGACTGCAACTGGATCTAATCTTATTTATCAATGGCAATCATCCCCAACCTGTGCCGGCCCCTGGACAAATATACCCGGCGCTATTTCATCCTGCTACACGCTAACAGGTGTATCAACAAATGCTGCTTACAAATGTGTTGTGTCAAATACTTGTTCAGCTGGTGTTTCATCTAACTGTGCGACTGTTATTGTTGTAACAACTGTTTCAATCACCACTCAACCAGCCAATGTAACAACCTGTGCAGGCACCAATACCAGCTTTACTGCAGCAGGTAGTGGTTCAGGTATTATTTATCAATGGCAAGTAAGTATTGATGGAGGAACTACTTACAATAATATTAATGGGGCTACTGCAGATACTTATACAATCACCGGTGTAACACAGGCAATGAATAATAATAAGTATCGTTGCCAATTATCTAACGCAACATGTACAACACCAGGTGTATCCAATGCAGGTACTCTTACCGTAAATTCAGTACCTGCTATTACTTCAAATCCCCAGGATGCAACCCTATGTGCTGGTAGCAGCCAAACATTCAGTATAGCTGCTGCTGGTACAGGTATAAGTTACCAATGGCAGGTAAGTACAGATGGTGGAATAACTTATACTAATATCGGAGCCGCTACCAGTTTAACGTATACTATTACAGGAGCTTCTGCCGGAATGAATGGCAACAGGTATCGTTGTATAGTTAGCGGAACATGCACACCTGCTGCCAGTTCAGCCAGCGCATTATTAACAGTAATAAGCCCGGTTATTGTATCTACGCAACCGGCTGCTTCTGTAATTTGTTCTGGCAGTAATACAAATTTTACTGTTAATGGAAATAGCATTCAGACAATAGTTTACCAATGGCAGGTAAGCATTGACGGTGGCAATACTTATAGTAATATATCGAATAGCGGTGTTTATTCAGGTGCTACCACTGCTTCTTTATCTATAACAGGTGCTGGCACTGCCCTGAATAATAATCGTTATCGCTGCCAGTTATCAAATACTTCTTGTACAACGCCTACATCCACCAACGGCGCTTTGTTAACTGTGCGACAGTTACCAACTGTTATATTAACTGCTTCACCGCTTACCAGTCTGCTGCCCGGGCAAACGACCACACTTACCGCATCGCCAAGTGCTGCCTCCGGTGGTATAATAACAACAGCATGGTTGTTTAATGGAGCAGCACCTGTAACAGCTATAAACAGTAATACCTATGTTGTAAATGTTGAGCACACAGGCACCTATCAGATGCAAATACAGGAGACATTTTCCAGCCCGGCACTTACATGTGCTAACCAGTCAGCTACTATTACAATAAATGCCGCTGCAAGCAGCAGGTTGTTTATTTTTCCAAGCCCAAATGATGGAAAGTTTTTCGTTTCCTATTATAACAGTAGCGTAGCCAGTACATCAAGAATGGTGACCGTGTATGACTCAAAGGGAGCTAAAATATATAATGCCAGGTTCCCGATTAATGGATCTTACACATTACTTGGTATAGATATACAACCAGCTATGTCGGGTATTTATTATATCGTGGTTGGTGATGCAATGGGTAAAAAACTGGCAGAAGGAAAAATACTGGTCCATTAATGCTATTCAAAATATACTACACACATTAACGATTTTGTTTTGGCGAAACAGGATTTATTATTAAGAAAAAAAGCAATCAATATCTTTGTGTAATGATTCACAATTTTAATGCTGGTCCTTCTATTTTACCAAAAGAAGTTTTTGAAGAAGCCAGCAGGGCAATTCTTAATTTCAACAATACCGGATTATCCATTTTAGAAATAGGTCATCGAACTCCCTTGTTTCTACCAGTGATGGCGGAAGCAAGATCATTGGTAAAAGAACTGATG
>JANMLJ010000218.1:0-7729 GCA_031372465.1 Chitinophagaceae bacterium
CTTCCACGCCATTGGCCCGCATAGCCCGCCATTTATAATGGTCGCCATATAGCCATACTTTGGTGATGTTTTCAAAATTTTTATCTTCTGCTATTTCATTTGGCGGAAGGTGATTGTGATAATCAATAATGGGCATGCCTTTGGCATACTCATGATACAATAGTTGTGCTGTTTCATTCGACAGCAAAAAATTTTCATCTAGAAATTGTTTCATACGATTATTTTAAATATATAAGTCCGAAAGTCGGCAAGTCCGAAAGTCGGCAAGTCCGGAAGTCCGGAAGACAGAAAGTCCGGAAGTTTGAAAGAACTTTATTGCTATCAAACTATTTCTTTCCGACTTTCTGTCTTTTTTTGCTTTCGGTCTTTATAATGATACTCCCCGTTTCCATGGAATAAAATCATCCTGGTTCAGTAATACTGCTTTTGGTATTATATCACCACTGGCAGCTTTTATACAATACTCCAGAATTTCTTCTCCCATTTGCTCAATGGTTTTTTCTCCTTCAATTACCGGTCCGCAATCAATATCTATAATATCATTCATTTTTTTCGTGAGGGTGCTGTTGGTAGAAACTTTTATAGTTGGACAAACCGGGTTACCGGTGGGTGTTCCAAGACCTGTAGTAAATAAAATGAGGGTAGCTCCGCTGGCAGCTTTACCGGTGGTAGCTTCCACATCATTGCCGGGGGTACAGACCAAACTTAATCCTGGTTTTGTGGCTTGTTCTGTATAATCCAATACATCTTCCACAGGGGATGTGCCTCCTTTTAATGCGGCACCATTACTTTTTATCGCATCAGTTATCAAACCATCTTTAATATTTCCGGGTGACGGGTTCATATGAAAACCACTACCCACTCTTTCTGCCTGGTCATTATATGTCTTCATCAGATGAATGAATTTATTTGCCGCTGCTTCTTCTATCGTTCTATCAATTAAATTTTGCTCGGCACCACATAGTTCCGGAAATTCTGCCAACAATATTTTGCCGCCGAGGGCTACTACCAGGTCACTGCAATAACCAACTGCGGGATTGGCAGATATACCACTGAAGCCATCACTTCCACCACACTTTACACCGATACAAAGTTTATCTAAGGTGGCTGGTTTGCGTTCCAGTTTATTAATTTCAATTAAGCCTTCAAAAGTTTTTTTAATAGCCTCCGTTATTAATTGTTCTTCACTTTGTGATTGCTGTTGTTCAAAAACGAACATCGGTTTATTAAAGTGGGCATTAAAAAGGTTTAGTTCATTTAGGAAATCCTGTGTTTGTAAATTCTGACAACCTAAGCTCAGCACGGTAATGCCTGCCACGTTAGGATGATTAGCATATGCGGCTAATAATTTGCCCAAAATACCAGCATCCTGCCGGGTGCCACCACATCCGCCCTGGTGATTTAAAAATTTTATACCATCCACATTTTTAAAGGGTCGGTCTGTAGTTTTTTTAAGCGAAGGGGACAGATCAAATTCAGTCAGCGTTTTTCCTTCCTGATAGGACTGAAGTAAATGCTTAGTATATACTTTGTATTTATCAGTAACAGCATAACCCAATTCATTGTGCAGGGCTTCTTTTATTACATCTAAATTCCTGTTCTCACAAAAAACAGTTGGAACGAATAACCAATAGTTGGCAGTTCCAACACGTCCATCTGACCTGTAATAACCATTAAATGTCCGCCCTTTATATTTTGAAACATCAGGTGCCTGCCAGTTAAAATTTACTTTCCGGTAGGCGTAAGGTTCTGCAGCATGTTTGATATTCACAGTAGACATGCGGGTACCTTTTGAAATTTGTTTTTGCGCTGTACCAACCAGTACGCCGTACATGATTACTTCATTCCCCGATTCCATATCCTGCATAAAAAATTTATGTTTGGCAGGAATATCTTCCAGTAATAAATAGTCAGTTCCTTCAAACGAAATTATTTCTCCCTTTGTGAGGTTGGTCAATGCTACAATTACATTATCTTTTGGATGAACTTTTAGAACTTTGTATTTCATCTAAACCGTTTCTTTTTTTGTTTCTAATTGTGCTATAGTCTTCAATATACCATTTGTTTTTATATTTCTTAACTGATCCTGCACGGCAGAAAGAAAACCCGGAAGTTTAGTTAAATCAGTCTCCCAAAGGGCTTCTTCTTTCAATACGATCTCTGCTAAGGAATCTGAGTTATTATTCCAGACATTGTAAAAATACGGAGCTGAATCGTCTTTTATTTCATATTCTTCCCGATTGCCGGGAGGTAGGGAGGGGTCAGAACCATTTTTTATTCCAAAATATTTGCCGCCTTCTTTTCGTGTAGCTTTCATAAATAACAAATAGCCGGCAAAACCTGTTGCCATATGAATAGGAAGTGTGTCATTTAATTCAAAATGCCGGAGCAACAGTGGTATATTCCGCATTTTCATTTTGGAAGTATACTGTACCGTTATACTGAGCCATTGGTGATCAATAAAAGGGTTACAGAAACGATCAAACACATTGTTCGCAAAATCTTGTTTTATTTTTGAATCAATTTCAAACGGAATAGCACTGGCTATTTCCGTATGCATCAGATTTTTAACAAATACAGCATATATGTTATCCATCATTGCTTGCCTCGTAGTTTTAAAACCTGATAAGAAAGCTAATCCGCAATTAAAAGTATGTGTGCCATTGAGTAACCGCAGCTTCAATTCTTTAAACAACGTAATATCCCGAACAATAACAACACCCTTGTCTGCTTTGCCAAATGACAATGTCTCTTTTATCTTTTCATTTCCTTCAATAGCCCAGAGACGGAATACTTCACTCATTGTCAATAATTCATCTTTGTAACCCAATGCTGCTTCCAGTTTTTTACTTTCATCATCATTTGGTTTGCCGGGAACAATACGATCAACCAGGGAATTGCAAAATGAGTTATGGTTTTCTAACCACTCGATAAATTTAAAATCAATATTGTTACGATGCGCCAATTCGAGCACAATACTTTCCAGTTTACTTCCATTGTCAGTTATCAATTCCGTTGGTATGATCACCATTCCACTGGCAGCACTTCCATTAAAGGCTTTGAATCGTTCATATAAAAAGGCAAGCAATTTGCCCGGAAAAGAAACCGGAGGCTCATTCGTAATATCATCCTGTACTAGTTGAATCCCGACTTCTGTTGTGTTGGAGATAATAATTTTCATTTCCGGGTTATGTGCACATTCCAGGATTCTTTTCCAATCAGATTTGGCACTTAGTACTCTGCTGATAGAGGCGCTGATAACATTTTCCTGAATTGTTTTTCCATTTTCTATTCCGCGGATACAAATAGTATAAAGCCCATCCTGTTTATCAAATTCAGTACTATCACTGTCTGTAGATTTTACAACTACCACTCTTCCGTTAAAGATGCCCTGGCAATTGGCTTTATCAATAAAATAATCAGGAAGTCCTCTTAACAGAACGCCTGTTCCGAATTGCAATACTTTTTCCGGCAGTTCCAATAGTTTGCTATCAGGTATATTTAACCCTGGTTGCAAAGCAATTTGCCCTAAATTATTTTTAGATAATTGCATAGTCATTTTATAGCGGGGTTCCAGCGATTACCAAAAACCCATTTAACAGTTATATCAGTTTCTTTCAATCCAACAGGAAGATTATCGTTATACCAGGAAAAATTATTTCCACCTTCCCGGTGACAGTTTGAATAATATATTCTTTTTCCCCACTGAATGTTATTAGTTGTAGGAACAAGATATATTTCAGCATCTTTCATGTTTTTTGCAAAGTCGCAATTGATAAGGTAGAACTGTGCATCACGATGATATCGGCCCAGCATAAATCCATCATAACCCTCGAATTTACAATTCACCAATACGGTTTTTGAATCTTCATTACCGGAGCCATCATGCCAGATAGCAGCAGGCCCTGTGTTTGAATAAAACCGGCAATTTTCTGCCCAGGCCCAACCACGGGGGCAATAAAAATCAACGCCCCCTTCCATCAGACAGTCTTTAAAATAAAACATCCCGGTAGTGGTATTCCATGGACTTACCGTATCTCCGGCGTAAGCCCTGAAATGACAATTGATGGCTTTGAGTCTTGTAGCTTTCATTGTTCTTAAAGCCATCTGGTGTCCACCGGTAGTAATTGTTTTTTTATATGTAACGGTATCAGCAGCACAATCAATTATTTTATTTTCTTTTACATTAAAACCATAATCATTGGCAATGGTCAGATTTTTCAGGGTAATATCATTGCCATTTACATTCATCGTTGCCACACCCCAGTCATCGGGGTGGTCGCAGCGCCATTCGTCGCGGGCAATATCCTGTGTGATGATTGTTTTAACCCTGTCTTCTCCTTCAAAAATGATATTGGATTTTTCAATGAATATTTTTTCAGAATAGATTCCCTTTTTGATAAATATTATTCTTGGGTTGACCGATGAATCTGGTAAACTGTTTATAGCAGCTTGTATTGTTTTATAATCGCCGCTGCCGTTAGCTGCTACAACAATTTTTTGTTGTGCAAAAACTGTTTGCACAAATGCTACTAAAATTAATATGGATATAATTTTTTTACCCACCCCTTTCGAATATTTACTTATTCGAAGAATCTGCCACCCCTCCTCCAAAGGAATTCTTGGGACAGGGAGGGGATGGAAACTCATCAAATTTTAAAAAAATATCTGCGTTAATGTACTCAACCTCCCGACAGGCAGGTCCGCTAAATCAGCGTTTCTATTTTTTATTACTTAATAACCACTTCACTATATCTTCTGCCGCTTTATAATTTTCATATTCAGCGGGCAGTTTTCTTCCATCCACATATTCATTGTACAGCCATGGGTCGCCAACCGCCAACACATTTCCTTTACCATATTTTGCCATAGCTATAATAACATTGTTATCTTTTTTAGCTAATGCTTTGGCAGGAGCTATTATGTCTAACACACTTAACTCTTTTAAAAACATTTTTTGTGTGGTTTTAAAAACGGGATTGCCGGTACCTGGTAACACTTCCCCTTGCGGATAAGTATCATTTTTCACCATATTGATGCTCTTATCGCTGAACGTTATTCCAAATGCTTTACTTAACAAATTGAAATGTTGCAAGTCGCAATTATTACTGTCATTTGCCATTAATAATAACGTACCGCCAGCTTTTACCCAATCACTGATTACTTTTACATCGGGTGCTGAAACATAATTAGGAGTTGGATTATCCCTTACATGATCGGGGTCAACAATAATATAAACGGAAGCACTTTTAAGATTAGCAGCAGTTGGTGCGGCATCTAAGGAAGAAAGTTTAGCACCGTTCTTTTCAAAAACACTACTGAATGTTGAAAAACCTCCGTTGGTTTTATCTTCCCAGGCATAGTGCCAGTAACTCATTGCACCAGCCAAATCTTTCTTTTTTTCGCTGTTAAAATAACGGTCAAGTAAAATGGTTTTATCTTTACCATTTTTCAATGATTCATTCATTTCCATTTCAGCGGCAGCTTTTATAAAAGCACCCATACCTTTTGGGTCGTTTACTATCACTTTTTCCCGCATGTAATACTCAAAGCTTCCATCACGGTATGGGTTGCCACCCAAACCAGAAACAGTTACAGTACCGTGTAAATTGGTCTGTCCATTTTCTACTTTAATGAATTGCTTTATAATTCCATCGTAACCTTTTTTGGCAATAGAAATTTTTGCTGCAGGCAGGTAGCCTTTGCGAACACCCTTTGTAATGGCATATACAAATTGACAACTTGCAGAGGCTTCAAAATAATTTTTTTCCTTTCCTGGTCCGCTATAGTTTAAGATATCATACCATAAACCTGATTGTTTATCCTGCACTTTTTCTACGGCTGTTATCAAACGATTTAAAATGTCAATCAGTTTTTTTCTTCCAGGATGAGTAGGAGGAAACCAATCCAAGGCATCTACAATAGCATTGGAGTACCAACCGATAGCCCTTGCCCAAAAAAGTGGTGACTGGCCGGTAGTTTTATTGGCCCATTGTTGTTGTTTACTTTCATCCCATGCATGATAAAGCAATCCGGTTTTCGCATCTCTGGCATGTTGCTCTATCCATACAAACTGGTTGGTAATGTCATTAAATGCAGTATCCTCATGCAGCAGGTTGGCATATTCTGCATAAAAAGGTTGGCCCATATACAAACCATCCAGCCACACCTGGTAAGTATATATTTTTTTATGCCAGAAACTTCCTTCATTAGTGCGGGGATGTGTACGTAATTGCTCCCTGAGTAAATTGGCGGCTTTTAAATATTTTTCTTTTCCAAGCACCCGGTACAGCAATAAAATCAATTTACCATTATTGATATGGTCAATATTATATTCATCGGGTTTATAATCTTTGATGGTGCCATCTTCTCTTACATAAAAATCCATCAGTTTTTGGATATAGTTGAAGTATTTTACATTACCGGTATTTAACCAAACCCTTTCCGTGCCTTTTAAAATAACTCCCATATCATAACTCCAGCGGGCAGGTTTATCTCCAAGGGCAAATGAATCTTTCCAGGTATTCATGCAGGTGGTAACCATTTGCTCAGACAGTGGTATTTGCTGTGCGGTTGTTTTTACAAAGGACGATACCAATAAAAAACAAAAGGCTATGTAACATTTTATTTTCATTTTATTATTGTACTTTTTTCAATTGCTCCTAATTCGTACCTGATCTTTTCTTTAGCATTGGAAGCATCAGTGTTTTTAATAGTGATGTTACTGCTTCTCTCCCCGTTGATGCGGAAAAGGAGTTTAGCTCCGTCTTTATAAGTGATATTGTAAAAAATTAATTTGTCACTATGTACCACATCAATCACCGGGTCTGTTTCGTTACTGATGACTTTTATATTTTTAAAAGTAATACCCGTTGCTTCCTGCACATCAATTCCTTTATCGGCCTGCAGTACCATATTTTCCAAAACAATATCCTTTACATGCATTTCAGGTAACCCTCTTACGAAAATGGCCTTTGCAGCTCCATTGCAATACACATTACTGATATGAAAATTTCTGAATACAGGAGTTGTTTCATCCACCGGTTTCATTTCTACTTTAGGCAATTCCCTTTTTTCACCTAACAAAGCCACCGGGTCTTTCGCCATATAATACATATCAAACAAAATTGCTTCGGCAGGAATATCTTTCATGTAAATGTCTTTAATGAAAATGTTCTCCACCACTCCGCCGCGGCCTCTTGTTGTTTTGATACGGATACCCCTGTCGGTACCGTCAAATATGCAATTGCTAATAGTTATTTTTCTTACATCACCACTCATCTCGCTGCCGATAACAAAGCCGCCATGTGATGCATAAACCGTACAGCCACGGATGATCACATTTTCTGTTGGCATAGCTCTTTTTCTTCCTTCGGCATCACGGCCGCTCTTCATACAGAGTGCATCATCGCCTACATCAAACACTGAATTTTCAATCAGCACATTTTTGCAGCTTTCCACATCAATGCCATCGCCGTTTTGTGCATACCATGGATTTTTCACAATAATATTTTTTACGGTAAGATTCTCACACATTAAAGTGTGCAGGCACCAGGCAGGTGAATTTTGAAATATCACTCCTTCCAGTAAAACATTCCTGCAACCGGTAAGCAATACCATATTGGGTCGCAGAAAATCTTTGATGCTCTGATAAAACGCATCATCTTTCCCGGGAGATATTACTCCGGGATTTTGTAATTGTGAACCTTTAAAAGATTTGTCAGAAGGA